>JALYVP010000005.1:30779-39211 GCA_030853185.1 Actinomycetota bacterium
GTGCCACGCCTCGGCCAGGCTGTCGATGCCCCCATTGACCATGACGATCCGCGTGCCCCTGACCGGCTGGGGCTCGGGGCTCGTCGGGCGCCCCCGTTCGGGAGCGACCATGACGGCGGTGAGCATGGGGCGGGGTGTGTGGACGAAGCCGGCGACCGTCCCCCGGCCCGCACCGCCGTCCGAGGTCACCACGACGACCGCCTCGCCCGGTTTGGCGTCCACCAGGCGGCCCAGCTCGACGGCGCCACGCCCGGCGGTGCCCACCCTGGCCTCGGCCAGAGCATCGAGGATGATCGCCCGCTGCTCCGTACCCCCGAAGCGGGTGTTGACCCCGGCCGTGGTGATGAGACGGACGAGGAGGCCGTCGGCGAGGGCGGCGTCGCTGACGCTGGCGGCGGCCGACAGGGCCACTTCCAGCCCCCCGTCCGCCCAGCTGACCGGGCGAAGATCGACGGCCACGGTGAGGCGGCCCTGGGCGGGCGTCTCCTCCTGGCGGATCATCAGCTCGTCGAGCCGGGCGGTCGAGGGCCAGTGCACCCGGCGCAGGTCGTCGCCCGTCCGGTACTCGCGGACGGCATAGAAGTCGCTTCCGTGCTGGCTGATCACCGAGTCGGCGTCCGCCGGGTGCTGATCAGCTCCGCTGGTGCGGTGAGGGGACCGGAGCGAGACGATGCGGGGATGAACGGTGAGGGTGGACGGCGCCGCGCCGATGCGGGTGGTGCAGGCCAGGCCGAAAGGGTCGGTCACCTCGAGGCGCAAAGGGCCGATGTCGAACACCCCACGCGCCGCCGTCGGGACCCGGTACGACGCCCGCACCGTCTCGCCCACCTCGAGCGGGGCCACCGAGAACACCGCCGAGTGGCGCCCGCCGTCAAAGGGATCGCGGACCCAGACGACCGGGGAGCGGCGGCCGGCCCCGTTGCGGATGCCCAGCTCGACGCCAGCGTGATCGCCGGCCGCCACCCGCACCGGCGTCACCGCTCGGGCGCTGCGCAACGCCCACGGCCGCCACCGCACCCACACGACGCAGAAGACGAGCAGGATCAGTCCGGCCGCCGCCAACGCGAGGAGCTCCTCGATTCCGAACAGGACTCCGGTCACGACCAGCAACACGGTGGTCGCCCCCAGGGCCCGGCCCCGCCCGGTGAGCGTCAGCCCGTTCCTCATGGCGTCCGGGAGCGCCGCCGCCGCGGGAGCGACCCGGCCAGACCCGTGAGGGGGCAGGTCACCGACTGCTGCCTCGACCGGTGGGGACGGGGACGGAGCGGATGGCGTCGTCGAGGAGCTCGGTGATGCCCCGGCCGCCGAGCGCCGCATCGGGGCTGGCCACCACCCGGTGCTCGAGGACCGGTCCGATCAGAGCCTTGACATCGTCGGGGACCACATAGCTCCGCCCGATCGAGCCGGCCAGAGCCCGCGCCGCCCGCTGCAGGGCGAGGACGGCGCGCGGTGACATCCCGAGGGAGAGTCCTGGATGTCGCCGGGTGGCTGCGGCCAGGTCGACGATGTAGCCCTTGAGGGCGGGCGCGACATGGATGTTCGAGACGGCGGCGACCATCGACGTCACGGCGCCGGGTCCAGCTACCGGCTCGAGGTCTTCGACCGAGCGGTGGTCGGCGGTGTCGAGCATGGCCAGTTCGGCGTCCCGCGCCGGATACCCCATCCGCAGGCGGAGGAGGAACCGGTCGAGCTGGCTCTCGGGGAGCGGGTAGGTCCCCTGGTGCTCGGTGGGGTTCTGGGTGGCGATCACCAGGAACGGGGAGGGCAGCGGCCGGGTCACCCCGTCCACGGTTACCTGGCGCTCCTGCATGGATTCGAGGAGGGCGGCCTGGGTCCGCGGGGACGCCCGGTTGATCTCGTCGGCCAGCACGACATTGGCAAAGACCCCCCCGGGCCGGAAGGTGAACGTGCGCTCGGCTCGGTCGTAGATGCTCACCCCGGTAACGTCGGAGGGCAGGAGATCAGGGGTGAACTGGATGCGGCTCCAGCTGAGGTCGAACGAGCGGGCCAAGGCCTTGGCCAGGCTCGTCTTGCCCACGCCGGGGACGTCCTCCACCAGGATGTGGCCCTCCGCGGCGATGCCGACGAGAGCCATCCGGATGGCCTGCTCCTTTCCCTGGATGACCTGGGAGACGTTGGCGACCACCGCCCCGAAGATCTCGGCCAGGGTCTCCGCCGTAGGCACCGTTGCCGTCGGTTGTCTAGCCACGTGCCTCCCTGGCGGCTGGGCGCCGACGCGACGCCTTGTCGACTCGGGGCGTAGCGTACCGCCCCCCCCGGGCCGTGGGCCGCGGGGCCTGACGTTGCCTGTCCCGGGGCTGATGTTGCCTGCCGTGGGCCTACGGTGACCGACATGACCGCCGCCGACCTGCCCGAGGACCTGGTGCTGGCGGTCGACGTCGGTGGCACCAAGATGGCCGTGGCCGTGGTCGATGGGGCGGGTCGCCTCGTGTGGTCCACCAGAGGGCCCACCCCGAGCGACGGAACGGACCCCTTCGGGGCCCTCGAGCGGTTGGTGGGCGACGTCCCCCGTGAGCTCTCGCCCGTCGCCTGCGGAGTTGGTATCGGTGGCCCGATGACCGGCGCGGGCGGGTTGGTGTCGCCGCTGAACATCCCCGCCTGGAGGGACTTCCCCCTCGGCGACCGCCTGGCCTCCCGCACCGGCCTGGACACCTGGGTCGACAACGACGCCAAGGCGCTCGCCCTCGGCGAGGCCTGGGTCGGGGCCGCTGTCGGCCTTCGGGGGTTCCTGGCGATGGTCGTGTCCACCGGCATAGGGGGGGGGATCGTTCTCGACGGTCGCCTCCTCGACGGCGATGACGGCAATGCCGGCCACGTCGGCCATGTGGTCGTCGAGCCGGACGGCCGCCGTTGCGAGTGCGGGGGCCATGGGTGCCTGGAGGCAGAGGCGTCGGGCCTGTCGATCGCCGCCATCACCGGCCGGCCTCCGAGCGAGGCCGATCTGGCCATGCGGGAGCGCACCGGCCGGCTGGTCGGCCGGGGGGTGGCGTCGGTGTGCAACCTGCTCGACCTGAGCCTGGTGACCGTGGCCGGATCCGTGGCCCTCGGCTTCGGCGCCCCCTTCTTCGCCGCCGCCCAGTCGGAGATGGACCACCGCTGCCGCCTCGGCTTCTCCCAGGGTGCCGCGATCGTGGCGAGCGGCCTCGGCGCTGTCGGTCCCCTGATAGGGGCCGCAGCCGTCGCCCGAAGAGGCCTCGGGCGCCTCCCCGGGTTCGCCAGGTTCGAGGTCGCCCGGTGAGCGGGCCCTCAGACGGCCGGGCCGACCGGACCCTCCGGGCCGCGCTGGGGGGACTGCGCCTCGACCGGCCCCTCCGCACCGCCGGCGCGGTGGCCGCCCGTCCCGAGCTGTGGGGGACTGCGCTCCGCATGGCGGCGCGATCCGCCGCATCGGGATGGTGGCGTCATTGGCCGTCGACGCCTGCGCCGCCGCCGGAGTACGTGGCCTTCCGCGGCGAGACCATGCTCGGAGGCCACGGTGCCGGGCGCCTGGCCCCGAGCGAGGTGGTGGCCTTCCTCCAATGGTGCAAGCGGATGCGGGCCATCGGAGGCTGAGGACCAAAGGCGAGCGCAGTAGCCAACAGCCGAGTACATTTCTGACGTGCACCCCGGGCTACCCATGACGGCGACGGCCGGGCAGGGGTCGGCCCGGCAGAACGGCAGGCGGTAGGAACGCAGCGACATGGCCCAGGCCCTCGTCCTCAATGCCTCCTTCGAGCCGCTGTGCATCGTGTCCACCCGCCGGGCCCTGCTGCTGAGCCTGGAGCACAAGGCCGAGGTGCTCCACGACACCGGCGGTGTGTTCCGGTCCGAGATGATCACCCTGGCCGAACCCTCCGTGGTCCGCCTCAGCTACTACGTGCGGGTTCCCTACCAGGCTCGCGTTGCCCTCAATCGCCGGGCGGTGTTCGCCCGTGACGGTCATCGGTGCCAGTACTGCGGGGCGTCAGCGGAAAACATCGACCACGTCATCCCTCGGAGCAAGGGCGGCCCTCACGCATGGGACAACGTGGTGGCCGCATGCCGCCCCTGCAACACCGCCAAACGTGACCGGCTGCTCGAGGACAGCGGGATGAAGTTGCGCCGGCGGCCGGCGCCGCCGCGCCAACGGGCTTGGATCCTGGTGGCGAGTGGCTCCGTGCGACCCGACTGGGAGCCGTATCTGGGGATGCCGTCAACGGCCACGCTCTCGGCGTGAACCGTCGCCCCTGGGCGATCGACGTCGCCGTCGGGCCTCCATCGGCTCTGCACGCATCGTCCGCCGACCTGGTGGCCACCACCCCGCCGGCGCCGAGCCCACCGTCGAGGACCATCCGAGTCCTCGAGGCCGACGAGCCGGCAGTCGTGCTGGGCAGCGCTGAGCCCGCCCGCCATGTCGACCGGGACCGAGCGGAGGCCCGGGGGGTGGGCGTCGTCCGGCGGCGCAGCGGTGGTTCCGCCGTGCTCGTGGGGCCCGGCCGGATCCTGTGGGTCGACGTGGTCGTACCGGTCGACGATCCGCTGTGGCTGGCCGATGTGGCCCGGGCCGGGTGGTGGCTCGGCGGGTGCTGGGCTGGCGCCTTGGCCGATGTGGGGATCGCCGGGGCCAGGGTCTGGCGGGGAGCGATGGTTCGCTCGGCGTGGACGCCGCGGGTCTGCTTCGCCGGGCTCGGCCCGGGAGAGGTGACCGTCGGAGAGGCCGGTCCAAAGGTGGTGGGGATCTCCCAGCGCCGCACCCGGGTGGGTGCCCTGTTCCAGTGTGCCGTGCCGCTGCTCCGACCCGGTGCGGGGCTGGTCGGCCCGTGGGATCCGCTCGAACTGCTCGATGTGCTCGCTCTCAGCGGACCGAAGCGGCGGGGGGCGACCACGGAGCTGGCAGGTGTCGCCGTCGCTGTGACCGAGGGCAAGGCCCTGACCGACGCGCTCATCGCCCGCTGCCGGAGCGCGTCGGCTCCGGCGTGAGCGCCCCAGATGTCATGATCGGGGTCGGCCCGGGACGGTCCGGGCCAGGGAAGCGAGCGTTGGATGGGTCAGCTGGATGGACGGGTAGCGATCATCACCGGGGCAGCTCGTGGCCTCGGGCGGGAGCACGCCCTGCTCTTCGCCGCCGAGGGGGCGAGTGTCGTCGTCAACGACGTCGGCTCCGGCACGGACGGGCGAGGCCGGGACGAGGAGGCAGCTCAGGGCGTCGCCGACGAGATCGTCGAAGCGGGCGGCCAGGCCATCGCCAACACCGACGACGTGAGCGACTGGCAGGGCGGCCAGCGGCTGGTCCGGTCGGCCGTCGACGCCTTCGGTGATCTCCACGTGCTGGTCAACAATGCCGGGATGCTGCGCGACCGGATGCTGGTCAACATGAGCGAGGAGGAATGGGATTCGGTGATCTCGGTCCACCTCAAGGGCCACTTCGTTCCCACCCGCCACGCCGCCGGGTACTGGAGGGCGCAGAGCAAAGCCGGCCGGCCGGTGGAAGCAGCGGTGATCAACACCTCGTCGACGTCGGGCCTCCACGGCAACCCCGGCCAGGTCAACTACGGGGCGGCCAAGGCCGGCATCGCGGCCATGACCGTCATCGCCGCCCAGGAGCTGAGCCGCTACGGTATCCGGGTCAATGCCGTCACCCCCGCGGCGCGGACCCGCCTGACCGAATCGTCTCCCGGGCTGGGCGAGATGGTGGCCCCCCCAACCGAGGCGGCCCGCTTCGACGAGTGGGACCCGGCGAACGTCTCGCCGTTGGTGGCCTGGCTGGCCTCGACCTCCTGCACCGTCACCGGTCGGGTGTTCTACGCCTTCGGCGGGACGATACAACCCATGACCGGGTGGGTCCGGGACCCAGGCATCTCCCGGACCGGCCCCTGGACCATGGAGGCCATCGCCGAGGAACTACCCCTGATCCTCGGCTGACCGGCGCCGGCGGCCGGCACCGCTCCCGGCACCAGCGGCACATCGTCGCGCCCTTTCGTCCCACCACTTCCGTCCCGCTCCCTCCCACGGCCTCCGGTCGGGCTCCGCCGGGACGATGGAGCGCGCCCGAAGCTCGAACATAGGTTCGATGACCTGGGGTTTTCTCAGAACGATGGTTGACGGTGGAGGTTCTGACCCATATTGTGGGGCCAAGTGGTGGAAAGGGGAGGGGCCCCTACGCCACGGGAGATGGAGTGGAGTGAACTGTGGCGTTGGGCTTCTTTGGGAGGTACGAGCACTCCCTGGATCTCAAGGGGCGGATCATCCTGCCCGCCCGCTTTCGCGGCCAGTTCGACACCAGCGCCTACATCACCCGGCACCTGGAAGGATGCCTGGCTCTTTGGACCCCAGCCGAGTTCGAGAAGCAGACCGCCGAGATGCTGGGCCGGCAGGAACGCGGCGCCGAGGACCGCAACAACGTCCGGATCTGGGCGGGAACCTCGGCGGCGGTGGAGATCGACCGGCAGGGTCGGGTCGCTGTGCCCAAGGCCCTCCAGGACTTCGCCGGCCTGGACCGGGCGGTCCTGGTCATGGGTGCTTTGGACCGCATCGAGTTGTGGAACCCCGCCCTCTGGGACGTCGAGGTCAAGCCGGCCGAGAGAACTTTCATGGGTGGGTCGGGCCAGACGGTTCCGAGCTCCCCCAGCTCCCAAGCAACACCCGAGGCCTAGGCATCGGGCTCAGCGTTGACGACCCCGAGGAGACCATCCGCATCACCCGTTACACCACCAACAGCAACATCACAGGCACGTGGCACGGCCCTCACCGGGTTCGGCCCATGCGCAGCCTTCCGACTGGCGGGGTGGGAGTCCCCTTCTCCGCCCGCTTCCACTCTGCCCGATCGGGGAGACATCCCGACGGGGTGCTGGTCGGAGGGCTGCGGATGAGCCGGGCGAGCGACGAGTTCGCTCACCAACCGGTGATGCGCCAGGAGATCGTGGAGCTCCTGGCGCCCGTCCCGGCCGGCGTGGTGCTCGACGCCACCGTCGGCGGCGGAGGTCACGCGGCCGCCATCCTTGGTGCCCACCCCCACCTGAGCGTGGTGGGCCTTGATCAGGATCCGGCGGCGGTAGCCGCGGCCGGAGCGGGCCTGGCCCCGTTCGGGCCGCGGGCCCGCCTGGTGCGGGGTCGCTTCGACAGCCTCGAGGCGGTCCTCACCGACCTCGGCGTCAGCGCGCTCTCGGGGGCGCTGTTCGACCTGGGGGTGAGCTCCCCGCAGCTCGACCGGGCCGGGCGCGGCTTCAGCTACCGGGCCGAGGGTCCCCTGGACATGCGCATGGATCCCGATGCGCCCCGCACCGCTGCCGACGTGGTCAACGCCACCAGCGAGCACGAGCTGGTTGCCCTGTTCGCGGCGAACGGGGAGGGCCGGTTCGCTCGCCGCATCGCCCGCGCTGTCGTCGCCGGCCGGCCCATCACCACGACCACGCAGCTTTCGGCCATCGTCCGCGACGCCATCCCGGCGGCCACCCGCCGACACGGAGGGCATCCGGCCAAACGGGTGTTTCAGGCCGTGCGCATCGCCGTCAACGACGAGCTTGCAGTTCTCCCCGGCGCCCTGGAGTCGGCGCTGGATCTTCTGGTGCCGGGGGGCCGGGCCCTGGTGCTGGCCTACCACTCCGGGGAGGACCGCATCGTCAAGGCCACCTTCCGTCACGCCGAGACGGGGGGCTGCATCTGTCCGCCCGGTCTGCCCTGCGCATGCGGGGCTCGGCCCACCGTTCGCCTGGTGCGGCGGGGCGCGCTCCAGCCCAGCCCCGAGGAGCTGGCCACCAACCGACGGGCGGATAGTGCCCGGCTGCGGGTCGTCGAGCGCCTGGCGGGAGCAGATCGATGAACCAGCCGCTTCACAGCCGGCGACCGGCCGACCATCAGGTGGAGCCCGCCCGCCGGGGAGGGCCAGGAGAGCGGTCTCGCCAGCACCTGGCGGTCGTCGAAGAACCGATCTCCCGGCTGCGGTCCCGGCCTGTCCAGGCTCGGCTCCTGCTCTGCGGTGCCGCCGTCCTGGCCGTGGTGGTCGCGTTCTCCCTGGTGTACCTGCATGTAGTGATGGCCCAGCGGCAGTTCCGCCTCGACAACCTTTCGGCCCAGGTCGCCAAGCAGCAGACCACCTACTCCCAGCTGCGTCTCCAGGTGGCCCAGCTCGAGTCTCCCCAGCAGATCATTGCCACCGCCGAGGGCAGGCTCGGCATGCGCCAGCCGTCGACCGTCACCTACCTGTCGCCCAGCACCCCGCTTCCGGCCGGTGGAGCGGCGACCGGGTCGGCCGGACCCAATGCCGGGCCCAGTGCCGGTTCCGGTGCCAAGCACACCGTCACCGCACCGGCCGGTGATGCGGACTGGCCCCAGGTCAAGTCGCAGTTGGCGGGGAGCCCATGACCCCCAGGCCCCCGCGCAACCGTAGGGGCCGGTCAGACAGAGCGAGTCGGGTTCCTCCGGGCCGGCGCCCTGCGACCGGCGCCGTTCGGCGC
>JALYVP010000302.1 GCA_030853185.1 Actinomycetota bacterium
GATCAGGGACGGCGCAGAACATCCGCTCGAGAATCCAGGACGCCGGCCACGACGGCAAGCGCAGAACGGCACGTATGGGGTCCCTACGACCCTAGGCCACCGAGACTGGGCGGTTTCACGACCGGGCGGGGTAACCGGTCAGCCCGGTGAAGGGATCACTCCGTCGCGTCTTAGCTGATCGAGGGCGGGACCGGGGTTACGTCTCACAGCAGCTCGGAGCTGCCGGTCTTCCCAGCGGCTGCGCGAGCCCATGATGGCGTCGCGCCATCCCGGTCGAGCGTCGGCCAGGTCTTCGGTGACGATGAACTCGACGACGTCCTCGATGCTTGGGCGGTACCGGCGTCCGCCAACGGGGAAGTGGAAGTCTTTTAGCTCCTTGCGCTGGCCGGATCTCCGCTCCGAGAGGGCGGACAGGTCCCCGGCTGTGCCGTGCAGCTGGACATGGGCAGGTGGGTAGCTGTGCGCGGGTTCCCGCTCGTAGTCGTAATGCAGCATCATCCGGTCGCGGCCGGGGTCGACGTAGAGGGCGAAGCCCGACTTGAACACGGTGAGGTACTCGCCTTCGGGGTCGGGGCCTAGGATGAAGGCCACCCACAGCCAGGCACTCGGGTCCCGACGGCCGAGGGTCAAGGGCACCCCCTGGGGGTCCAGGCTCGTCTTGGTCACGCCCCTCCCGAGAACCAACGTGTCTGACCGGCGCCCGATGACCGCGCTGAAGGTCACCCCGTCGGTGATCGTGGCGTTGAGAAGCTCCGTGACCTCCCGTGCGAAGCCCCGGGCCTGGGTGGCTAGGTCAGCGGGAGGCAAGGAAGGGCGAGACGACGAACCACGCCCTGCGTGCACGCTCGGAGACGAAGCGGCTCTCGGCGGCCTGGCGGCGGAGCTCCTCGATGCTGACACCGGCAGCGGCGAGGGTGGCAGCGACAGCCTGTTGCATCTCTGCGTCGTCGGCGGACTCGATGACCATCGACGTCTCCTCGAGCGGACTCGCAGCCTTTGCCATGACCACCATCGTACGCAGATCGCTGTGACAGCGATGGGTCAAGCGAAGAGACGGGCGGGTTGGCGAGAGCCTGGTCGGCGCCTTGGTCGTGCCACATTCGTGCCACAACGGCCGGTCAAACCCGGTCGCGTCCGGGCGCAGATGGTCAAGCCAAAATGGCCGCTGACCTGCTCGAACGTGCGAAAGCCCTAGTGGTTGGAAAGCGCGATAGCCTCTTCCCAAGCTGAGAACGCGGGTTCGATTCCCGTCGCTCGCTCTCAGAAACTCCCTGGTCAGACGCCGCTTCCAGGGTGATAGAGGCGGGGGGTACGATCGCTCGGAAGGCCCCTGCCCCGCCAGTGTCCCGCAGCAGCGGGATCTGAGCTGCGGCGCTGAGCTCCTGATGCTGAGCTAGGACCTCCTCCAAGGCAACGGCGATGACGGTGTCGCGGCGGGTCGCTGCGTGCTGGTACCGCTGGGCTGCGGCGGGGGTGGCGTGACCGAGGCGAGCCTGCAATTCACGGAGCGTCGCCCCAGTCTGGGCGGCCAGCGTCCCCGCGGCGTGGCGCAGATCGTGGAGGTGGATCGTGTCCAGCCCGGTCGCCTTCCTGGCCTTGTCCCACTCCTTTAGAACGTCCCCCGGCGCAGACACTCGGACCTCGGCCCGGTGAAGACCAAGGTGGCGTTACCTGTCGTTCGTGGAGCCGCCGAGGTGACCAGCGGGGTCGTCTTGCGCCTGGCTGGCGTGGTGAACTGGCCGCCGCCCGACACGGGGGGACGGCGAGGTCCTCCCATCTTGGACAAAACGCTGCCCACCGTGATCGCTTGCATCGACGTCACCTTGCGCCGCTTCGGGGGCTGCCCCACGTACGCGTTGACCGACAACGAGAAGACCGTGACCGTCGAGCATGTGGCGGGCATCGCGATCCGCAACCCGGCCATGGTGGCAGCGGCCCGTTTCTATGGGCTGTCCGTGAAAACCTGTGTCCCCTATGACCCTGAGTCCAAGGGCGGCTCGGAGGCGACGGTGCGCGTCGCCAAGGCGGATCTGGTGCCCACGGCCGCCAACTTGTTGGCCGACTACGAGAACTTCGCCGCCCTCGACGCTGCCTGCGAGGCGTTCTGCGAGCACATCAACGCCCGGCCGCATCGGGTGACGCGCCGGGCTCCGGTCGAGATGCTGGCCGAGGAAGCGTTGCGTCTGCATCCGCTGCCAGCGGTGCCTTACACGGTGGCGTTCGGGGAGACGCGCACGGTGGGCCAGACCACCGCCATGGTGGCCTCGAGGGCGGTTCGTATTCCGCCCCGCACCGCCTGGGCGGCGCCGAAGTGTGGGTCCGGGCCCATGGCGAGGACGTGATTGTGGTCCATGTCGGCGCCGACGGTCCCGTGGAGGTGGCTCGGCATCTGCGGACCACGCCGGGCAACCCCCGCCTCGACGACGCCCATTTCGAGCCCCGCGACAGCGACCCGTTGAACCGTCGCCCCAAGGCTGTGACCGGCGCCGAGGTCGAGTTCTTGGCGTTGGGGGCGGGGGCGGCCACCTGGCTGGTCGAGGCGGGCGAGGCCGGGGCGTCACGGGTGCGTTCCAAGATGGCCCGAGCGGTCGCCCTGGCCAAGATCATCGGCGCCGATCGGGTCGACTGGGCGTTGGGCCACGCCGCGGTCATGGGCCGCTTCGCCGACGGGGACCTGGAGTCGATCCTCGACCACGCCGCCACCGCTAAGCCCGGCGGCTCGCGGCAGGCCTCCGAGGACCACAGCCTCCAAGCCGGCACCAGCGGCTGGGACGGTTTCGGGCGATGACCATCCCCGCTCCCGCCGCCCCGGCGTTGCCCGACGACCTCGAGGCGGTCCTGCGCCGCCTGCGGCTGCCCCATATCCGCCGGGTGGCACCCGAGGTGTTGGCCACCGCCCGATCACAGCGCTGGGAGCCCGCCGAGGTGCTGCGGGCGTTGCTGGCCGCCGAGCTCACCGGCCGGGACACCTCCGCCGCGGCCACCCGCCGGGCCGCGGCCGGTTTCCCGACCGGCAAGACGTTCTCCTCGTGGGACGAGACGGCGTGTTCGATCCCTGCGCCTACCCAGGCCGCCCTGCGCAGCCTGGAATGGGTCGCCCGGGCCGAGAACCTGGTGGTGTGCGGCCCGTCGGGCACCGGGAAGAGCTTCTTCCTCGAAGCCCTCGGACACGCGGCGGTGGAGGCGACCATGAAGGTCGCCTGGTTCTCCCTAGAATCCCTCGGGGCCATGATGCGCCGCTGTCGCGCCGATGACTCCATCGCCAAAGTCGTGGGCCGCATGCTGCGCGCCGAGCTCATCGTGGTTGATGACATAGGGCTGTTACCGGTTTCCTCTGACGCCGCGGAGGGCCTCTACCGTCTCGTCGACGCCGCCTACGAACGACGCAGCGTGGCCATCAGCTCCAACCTTCACCCCTCCGGTTTCGACGAGCTGATGCCCAAGACTCTGGCCACCGCCACCGTCGACCGTCTATTGCATCACGCCCACATCTGCGTCACCACCGGCGACAGCATCCGCCTCGCCCAGGCCACCACCGGCCAAGGCGTCAAAGCCCTCACCGCCACCCAGACACCCTCGCCCACGGCCCGGCCCAAGACAGCCCGGCGAGGAGCCGTCAATGCCTGAACCCCAAACCCCGTGGCGCGACGATGGCGTAACGATCGCTGCCTGCGCCGCCTGCGGGAGCGCCTTCGACCAGCGAGGCCGGGGCCGGTTCTGCTCGTCGGCTTGTCGTCAAGCCGCCTGGCGGTGGCAACACAAATCCGCCCTCGCCGCCCCACCGAAACGCCATCCGGCTCTCTCCACCATCTACGAATGCACCAGCTGCGACACCCGCTACGTCGCCGTTCGCAGATGTCCCGAATGCAACCTGTTCAATCGCCGAGTCGATCTCGGCGGCCACTGTCCCAGCTGCGACGAACCCGTCGCAATCACAGACCTGACCGAAGGGAGATAAGGCCAACGACCGAGCAGACCCCGTGCAGTTCTGCTGACCGGCACCGGTCAATACTGATGGCCACCACCGGTCAGAAACCATGGC
>JALYVP010000303.1 GCA_030853185.1 Actinomycetota bacterium
GGGCCTCGACGAACGAGCTGAGGTGGGAACGGGCTAGAAGCCCATGCCGCCCATGCCACCCATGCCGCCCATGCCACCCATCCCGCCACCGCCGGCGGCGGCTGCCGCCGCCGCCGCCCCGGGGTTGGGCTTCTCGGGCTTGTCGGCCACCAGCGCCTCGGTGGTGAGCAACAGACCGGCGATCGACGCCGCGTTCTGCAGCGCCGAGCGGGTCACCTTGGCCGGGTCGATGACGCCGGCCTTGATGAGGTCGACCCACTCGCCGGTGTTGGCGTTGAGGCCGATCGAGCCCGACTCGGTCTCCGCCCGCTGGATGATGACCGAACCCTCGAGGCCGGCGTTGAAGGCGATCCACTTGAGGGGCTCTTCGACGGCCTTGCGGACGATGCGGGCACCGGTGGCTTCGTCGCCGGTGAGCGAGCCGGCCACCTTGTCGATGGCGGGACGGGAACGCAGCAGCGCGGTGCCGCCGCCGGGGACGATCCCCTCCTCGATGGCCGCCCGGGTGGCGGACAGAGCATCTTCGATGCGGTGCTTCTTCTCTTTCAGCTCCACCTCGGTGGCCGCTCCGACGCGGATGACCGCGACTCCGCCGGCCAGCTTGGCCAGACGCTCCTGGAGCTTCTCCTTGTCCCAGTCGGAGTCCGAATCCTCGATCTCCCGCTTGATCTGGGCGATCCTGCCCTTGACCTCGCTGGGCTCACCGGCCCCGTCCACGATGGTCGTGTCGTCCTTGGTGACCACGACCTTGCGGGCCGAGCCGAGCAGGTCGAGGGTGGCATTCTCGAGCTTGAGACCCACTTCCTCGGAGATGACCTGACCGCCGGTGAGGATGGCCAGGTCGGCGAGCATGGCCTTGCGCCGCTCTCCGAAACCGGGCGCCTTGACCGACACGGACGTGAACGTCCCCCGGATCTTGTTGACCACCAGGGTGGCCAGGGCCTCGCCGTCCACATCTTCGGCGATGATCAGCAGCGGCTTGGAGGACTGCATGACCTTCTCCAGGACCGGTACCAGGTCGTGCACGGCACTGACCTTGGAGTTGACGATCAGGATCTGGGGGTCGTCGAGGACGGCCTCCTGGCGCTCCTGGTCGGTCACGAAGTACGGCGACAGGTAGCCCTTGTCGAACTGCATGCCCTCGGTGAACTCGAGCTCGAGACCGAAGGTCTGGGACTCCTCGACGGTGACCACGCCGTCCTTGCCGACCTTGTCGATGGCGTTGGCGATGACCTCACCGACCGACGGGTCGGCGGCGGAGATGGACGCCACCTGGGCGATCTCGCTCTTGTCGTCGATGTCACGCGACAGGGCGCCGATGTCGGCCACGGCGGCGGCCACCGCCTTGTCGATGCCCCGCTTGAGGGCGGTGGGCGAAGCGCCGGCGGCCACGTTGCGCAGGCCCTCGCGCACCAGGGCCTGGGCCAGGACGGTGGCGGTGGTGGTGCCGTCGCCGGCGACGTCGTTGGTCTTGGTGGCCACTTCCTTGACGAGCTGGGCCCCCATGTTCTCGAAGGGGTCATCGAGCTCGACCTCGCGAGCGATGGTGACACCGTCGTTGGTGATGGTCGGAGCGCCGAACTTCTTGTCGATGACCACATTGCGGCCCTTGGGGCCGAGGGTGACCTTGACGGCGTCGGCCAGCTTGTTGACCCCTGCCTCCAGGCCCCGGCGGGCGGTTTCGTCGAACTTGAGCTGCTTGGCCACTACTTACCTACCTTGGCCAGGACGTCACGGCTGGTGAGGATCAGCACGTCCTCGCCGTCGAGGCTGTACTCCGTCCCCCCGTACTTGGAGTAGACGACCTTGTCGCCCACGGCGATGTCGAGCTTGATGAGCTCGCCGGTGGTCTCGGCCCGGCGGCCGGGGCCGACGGCCAGGACCTCGCCCTGCTGGGGCTTCTCTTTGGCGGTGTCGGGGATGACCAGACCCGAGGCCGTCTTCTCCTCGGCCTCGCTCGGGCGGACGACGATGCGATCGTCGAGCGGCTGCAGACTCATGGTGTAGCGCCTCCATTGGCGTTGGGAACGGATGCTCAGGCAGGTGCGTTAGCACTCTCACCGAACGAGTGCTAAGGATAGCGAGCCCTCGGGCCAACTTCAACCAGGGCCTCTCCAGAGCGTCTCATCTGTCGAGCGGGAGGCGCAGGATCGGATCGGCGGCGGCGTCGAGCGGCGTCGGGCCGTCGAGACGGAGCCGGTACCAGGCCGTGGCGCCGACCATGGCGGCGTTGTCGGTGCACATGGCCCGAGCCGGCACGAAGGCGGCCCGCCCGTCCGCCTCCGCCGCGTCGACGACCCGGCTCCTCAGCACCGAGTTGGCGGCCACGCCGCCGCCGATGCAGATGGCTTTGGCGCCGGTGGCGGCGGCAGCCGCCCTGGTCTTGTCGACGAGGACGTCGACGACGGCCTCCTGGAACGAGGCGGCCACGTCGGCGGTCGGCATGTCGGGGTGCTTGCGGACCCAGGTGAGGACGCTGGTCTTCAGGCCACTGAAGGAGAAGTCGAAGCCCTGGCCCCGCAGGGCGCGGGGGAACGTCACGGCCGAGGGATCACCGTCGAGGGCGACCCGCTCGATGGCCGGCCCCCCCGGGTAGCCGAGGCCGAGGAAGCGGGCCACCTTGTCGAAGGCCTCGCCGGCGGCATCGTCGATCGTCTGACCGAGGAGCCGGTAGGAGCTGCGGTCACCGCCGGCCCCCATGCCCATCCCGACCAGCATGGTGTGCCCCCCGGACACCAGCAGGACCACGGCCGGCAGCACCAGGTCGGGGTCCTCCAGGAAGGCGGCGTGAAGGTGGCCCTCGAGGTGGTTGACCCCCACGAAGGGGACGTCCCACGCCAGGGCGTACCCTTTGGCCGCGCTGGTCCCCACCAGCAGGGAACCGATCAGGCCGGGGCCGATGGTGGCGGCCACCGCGTCGATCTCCGAACCTGTCGTCCCGGCCTGGGCCAGAGCTTCGTCCACGACGGCCACCACCACGTCGGCGTGGGCCCGGCCGGCGACCTCGGGCACCACGCCACCGAACCGGGCGTGCAGGTCGATCTGGCTGGCCACGACCGACGAGCGCACCTGGCGGCCGTCGTCGACCACCGCCGCCGCCGTCTCGTCGCAGGAGGTCTCGATGGCCAGGATCCTCATGGCTCGAGACGTCCGGGGTCGGGCGGGCTGGCGCCGTCGATGGTCTGGCCCGGGATGCCCGCCTCGATGGCGGCCAGGCGGGCGGTGGCGACCGGGCTGCGGAGGTCGTAGGCCCACATGATCAGCGCGTCCTCGTTGGTTTCGGCGTAGTAGTTCTTGCGGACACCGGCCGGCTCGAAGCCGAACTGGCGGTACATGGTCTGGGCGCCCACGTTGGACATGCGGACTTCGAGGGTCAGGTGCTGGGCCCCCTGCTCCATGGTGGCGCGGACCAGGCGGGCCATGAGCCGGCTGCCGATCTTGTGCCGTTGCCAGGCCGGGTCGACAGCGATGGTGGTGACATGGGCCTCCTCGCCGGCCAGCATGATCCCGGCGTAGCCGACGATGACCCCCCCGACCCGTGCCGCGATGTAGGCCCGGCTGGTCCGCAGGTTGAGCTCGCTCATGAACAGCGGCAGGGACCAGGGGCGGGGGTAGACCTGGGACTCGATGCGCAGGACGGCACGAAGATGGCGTCGGCGCAGCGGCACCAGGTGCACACTGAGGTCGTCGTCCGGGGCGATCAGTTGGGGAATGTCCTCGTCCGCGCCGTTCGAAGCCGGCTCGGGGGAGATCATCGGGTCCTCTCCGGGCTCAGCCATCGACGTCGAGGGACGGGACAGGGACGGGATCGGTCCGCCTCGCCCAGCCGATGCGCACGTCGGGTTGGCGGAGGTAGAGCGGTTCGATGATGCCGGCGGCCTCGACCGATCCGGCGGCCACCGCTGCGGCCAGACGACCGACGGCCAGCCGGGCGGCGACGGCGGCGGAGGGATGGGCGTCATCGGCGCCGGCGACCTCGACGCCGGCCACCGGCGCGAACACCTCCCGGTACCGCACGGCGCCGTCCCCCACCACCAGGG
>JALYVP010000060.1 GCA_030853185.1 Actinomycetota bacterium
CCGCCAGACCGGCCCGGGCCCGGAACAGCAACTGGGTGGTGGCGTTGACACTCAGGCCCAGCTCTCCGGCGATGCCCGCCACCGGCGCCTCGTCCCAATAGAAGCGGCGGAGCACGTACCGCTGCCGCGTCGGGAGCTCCTCCAGGGCCACAACCAATCGGGCCGCTTCGTCGGCGGCCTCGACCGCGGCCTCGACCGGCCGGGCGGCATGGTCACGGCCGTCGATGCCTGAGGCGTCGACCACGCAGGAGAGCCGACGGCGGTCGTGGGCGGCATTGCGCACACAGGCCAGCAGGAACGCCCGGAACGAGTCTGGTTGGCGGAGGGCACCAAGGTGTTCGAGCACGTTGGCGAAGGCGTCCCCCACCGCGTCATCGACATCGACCCGGCAGCGCAGCAGTCGGGAGGCGACGCCAACCGCCACCCCCAGGTGGCGGCGAAACAACACCGCCAGCGCGTCGCCGTCGCCACCCTGAGCGGCACGGACCAGCTCGGCGTCGCTCCGGCGCTGGTCACCTCGGATCAGGTCATCTCGGGGGGCAGGGGCGGTCTGGGGCATGGGTCGCATCCCTTCGCAAGTGGTCGATGTCGACCACCGTGCGGGTCGCCCTGGCGCCGGTCCTTGCCAAGTCCTTGCCCGATTCCTAGCCAAAGGGGCGCTGACCTGGGCCTCCATGCCCAAGACCGACAAGACGGACATTTCCCCTAGCAGACCGGCACGGCAAGGTCTAGAAAGGTGACAGCGGAGGGAGGCGTTGGTGGGACCCACCAAGACTCGGATGCCAGCCGACCAGGCTGGCTTCACCGTGCCCGGTTTCGCCGGTCCGGCGCCTACCTTGCGCCGGTCCCGCAACCTGCCGGGGGCCGTCCTCGGAGTCCTCCTGATCATCGTGTGCTCTCTGGTCGTGGCCACCCTCGCCTCATCCAGCGGCCGCCGGACCCAGGTCCTCGTCATCGTGAAGCCGATCGCCGCCGGCACGCCCATTCAGGTTGGCGATCTCCGCGCCGCGGGCGTCGCAGCCGACAGCAGCGTCCGGGGCATCCGCTCCTCCCAGGCAGCAACGGTCGTCGGTCGGATCGCCGCCGACAACCTGGTTCCCGGTGCCCTTCTCGTGAGCAGCGAGCTGGCCGCCGGGCCTCGGGTGGCGAAGGGA
Source organism: Actinomycetota bacterium (assembly GCA_030853185.1). Taxonomy (GTDB): domain Bacteria; phylum Actinomycetota; class Acidimicrobiia; order Acidimicrobiales; family Palsa-688; genus JALZAH01. The sequence continues at coordinate 1,155 of JALYVP010000060.1, forward strand.
ACCACGATCGTCGGCCTGGCCCTCAAGCCGGGCTTCCTGCCCGCCAACATCGCCCCCCAGGACAACGTCACCGTCCTCGACACGCCGACCGGATCTGCATCCTCGACGGCCAACGGGGCGGCCGGGGTGCTGGCTGGGGGTGCGACGGTCTACTCCGTCGACCCCAGCCCCGACGGTCAGACGACGCTGGTCTCCGTCGTGGTGCCAGCCGCCAGTGCGCCCGCCGTGGCTGAGGCGAACGCTCAGGGCGGCATCAGCCTGGTCCTGGTCGGGGGCTGACATGGCCCTGGTAGCGTTCGGTTCCAACCGCTCGCCCGGGCTGACGACGGCGGTCCTGGCTCTGGCGGCAGCCTGGCCCGCCCCCCGACGGGCCATCGTGGCCGAGCTGGATCCCGACGGTGGCACCATCGCCGGTCGGCAGGTGCTTCCCCATGACCCCGGGCTCATCAGCCTGGCCGCCGCCGGCAGCCACGGGCTCAGCGCTGAGCTGGTCGGGGCCGGGGTGCAACAACTGGCCAATGGCACCTTGGCCCTCCTGGCCCCGCCCGGACCGGATCGGGTGACGGCCTCGCTCGACGCCCTCGGGGCGGCAGCACTGGGCCGGACCCTCGGCGGCCTACCGGGACTGGACGTCCTGGCTGACTGCGGCCGGGTCGACCGCCGCTCCCCCGCCTTGGGATGCGTCCGGGAGGCCGATGCGGCCATCTTCATGGTGCGATCCAGCGTCGAGGACGTGGTCGGACTCCAGCACCGCCTCCAGACCCTCGAGCTGGAGACCTCGATGTGCGGCATCGTGGTCGTCGGCCGTGGGCCCTACCCGCCCGGAGAGATCGCCGAGGCGTTCGCCATCCGGGTCATCGGTGTCATCGACGACGATCCCCGGGGGGCGGAGGCGCTCGGCACGGGCGGTCGCCCGGAGCGGTGCCGGCTCCTGCGCAGTGCGGAGACGCTGGCGCGGGAGATCCTGCGGGTCCTGCCGGGACCAGCCCCCGTCGATCCCGCTCGGCCAGAACCGCTCTACGGTCGCCGCCTGCCGCCCTCGGCCCGGCCGCCGACCCGGGTGGGGCCGACACCTGCGCCGACGCCGAGCCAGCCGTGAGAGCACCGAGCGACGCGGCCGCCGAAACCGAACCGTTCGAGCAGTGGTGGGACGCGGTGGACGAGGGCCTGGTCCGGCGCATCAGGGAGAAGGTGGCCCGGGGCCTGGCGGAACGCCAAGCCGAGAGGGGGCGGGACGGCAGGGAGCGGATCGATCGCCTCGACGAAGAGGAGCTCGCCGTCAGCCTCATCAACGACCAGCTCCGCTTGCACGCCAAGGACCAGCTCAATCAGGGCCGGCCGCCGCCGAGCGCCGCCGACGAGGCCGCAGTCCGCAAAGCCACCGTGGACCTGCTGTTCGGTCTGGCCGCCCTCCAACCCCACCTCGAGCGGTCCGATGTCATCAACCTGCACGCCGAGGGCGGCGAGCCGGTCTGGCTGGACCTGGTCGACGGCCGGACGATCCGGGGGGCGCCGATCGCCCGGGACGGCGACGACCTGATCGAGTTCGTGCGGGAGCTGGGCCGACGGGTGGGCATCTCCGAGCGCCGCTTCGATCCCGACCGGTACCGGATCAACCTCCAGCTTCCCGACGGCTCGCGTCTGTTCGCCCTCGGTTGGGTTACCCGCCAGCCCCATGTGTTCATCCGCCGGCATCGCTACCTCGACGTCGGCCTGGCGGACCTTCCGGCCACCATGTCACCCCTCCTCGAGGCTTTCCTGGCCGCGCTCGTGCGGGCCAGGATGAACCTGCTCATCGCGGGAGGGATGGCCGACGGCAAGACCACCCTCCTGCGGGCCCTTGCCGCGGAGATCGACCCGGCAGAGCGGATCGTGACCATCGAATCCGACTACGAGCTGGCCCTGGACCGGTTTCCCGAGCGACACCGTGAGGTCGTGGCCATGGAGGCGCGAGAGGCCAACATCGAAGGGGTCGGCGCCGTCACCTGCGCCCAGCTGGTGCGCGACGCCATGCGCACGTCCAGCCGGCGAGTCATCGTCGGCGAGGTCCTGGGTGACGAGGTCGTGCCCATGCTCAACGCCATGAACTCCGGCTCCAAGGGCTCGATGTGCACGTTGCATGCCAACAGCTCCGGCGAGGTGTTCGACAAGCTGGCCCTGCTGGGCGCCCAGGCGGCCCAGCGGCTCGATTTCGCCACGTCCTACGCCCTGGCGGCCAACGCGGTCGACTTCACCATCTTCGTGTCCAGGTCCGCCGACGGGGGCCGGGTCATCTCGTCCGTCCGGGAGGTGGCCGGGTTCGAGGACGGCCGCCCTCTCGCCAACGAGCTGTTCACCCCGAACCGCGAAGGCCATGCTCTGCCCACCGGAGTGCCGCTGTCCGACCGCCGCCGGCGCTCGCTCGTCAGCGCCGGGTTCGACCCTTCGTGGCTGGCCCGGGCGGGAGAACGACCGTGACCGCACTCTACGCCCTGTTGGGCGCCACCATCGGAGCCGGCATCTGGCTCACCGCCTGGGGCCTGTCGAGGACCGGGGTGGGTCGCTCGAGACGAGATGCCCTCGGTCGTTGGCGGAGCGACCTGGGCATCCGGCTGACGACCCTCGCCGGTGCCGCCCTGGCGGCCCTGGCCATCACCCGCTGGCCCGTTGCCGTCCTGGCCGCGGCCGGACTGGGCTTCTTCGGACGCGACCTGTTCGGGTCTCGGGGACGCCGGGCCGCTACGGTCGACCGCTCGGTGGCGGTGGCCGCCTGGGCGGAGATGTTGCGCGACACCCTGGCGGCGTCGTCCGGTCTCGAGGAGGCCATCGCCGCCACCGCTCGCCTGGCGGCACCGAGCATTCGCCCGGCCCTGGCCGCCCTGGTGGCCCAGCTCGGACGGGTCCGCCTGGCCGATGCCCTGGCCTCGTTCGCCGAGGCCCTGGCCGACCCGACCGCCGACCTCGTCGTGTCGGCTCTCATCCTGGCGGCCCGGGGGGAGGCCCAGAGTCTGGTCGACCTGCTCGGCTCCCTCGCCGATGCCGCCCGCGACGACGCCGAGATGCGCCTGCGGGTGGACGCCAACCGGGCCAGGATCCGCACGTCGGTGAAGGTCATCGCGGCGGTGACCGTCGTCATGGTCACCGCCCTGGTGCTGTTCAACGCGTCATACCTGCGACCGTTCGATTCGGCCGGGGGGCAACTCGTGCTGGCGGCCGTGTTCGCCGGATTCGCCGGTGGCCTGGCATGGCTGAACGTGATGAGCCGCTACCAGGCCCCCGACCGGTTCCTGGCCCCCCGAGAGGCGGTGGAGGCGCTGTGACCCTCCCCCTGCTCATCGTGCTGGGCGCAGGCATCGGGGTGGGGCTGGTCCTGGTGGCGGCGAGCGTCCGGCGGCCGCGGCCGGTGCTGGCCGACGCCCTCACCCGTGTCTCCACCCCCAGGACCCTGCTGCCGGCCGACACCACAGGGGACAAGGTCCTGGTGGCCCTGGGGCAGGCGGTCGGTCTGGAGCGGGTGCTCACCGCGTCGGTGCGGACCGACCTGCGGGCCCTCGGCCGGACCACCGATGCCCACCTGGCCCGGAGCATGCTGACCGCTCTCGAACTGGGACTCGTCCCGCCGGCGAGCGCGGGCCTGCTCGCCCTGTCCGGCACGGCCGTGCCCCTGCTCGTGCCCGCCGGAGTGGCACTGTGCCTTGCGGTGGGTGGGGCGCTGCTGCCCACGGCCGCCCTGCACCGTGAGGCCGAGAAGCGACGGCGGAGCTTCAAGCACGCGCTGGGTGCGTTCTTCAACCTGGTCGGGATCAACATCGCCGCCGGCAAGGGTGTCGAGGGCGCCCTCGCGACAGCGGCAGCCGCCGGCGACGGTGACGCCTTCCGGGAGATCCGCCAGGCCTTGTACCGGGCCAAGATCACCGGTGAGACCCCGTGGGCCGGCCTCGACCGCCTGGGTGCGGGCATCGGCGTGGCCGAGTTGCGCGAGCTCGCTGCTGCTGTGGGCCTGGCCGGCGACATCGGGGCGCGCGTTCGGACATCGCTGGCCGCCAAGGCGCAGACCCTCCGCCACCGGGGGCTCTCGGACATCGAGGAGGCAGCGAATGCGGCCAACGAGCGCATGTCGGTGCCGATCGTGCTCCTCGTCCTGTCGTTCATCGTCTTCATCGGTTACCCCGCCGTCGATCGGATCATGACCGGGCTGTGACCGCTCGGCCCAACCGCGAAAGGACTTACCCAGCCATGAGGATCCCTGCGGAGCTCCAAACCCTCGTCACCTGGCTCCGTGCCCGCGCCGCCCCCGGGGCCGACGCCGAGCGGGGGGCGAGCATCGTCGAATGGGTCATCATCGTGGCCGTGCTGGCGGGCCTGGCCATCGCCGTCGGCGCCATCATCGTCTCCAAGGTGACGGCCAAGGCCAACGGCATCAATCTCGGAGGCTGAACCGGTGTCCGGCCAGTGGCGTCGGGCCGCGCACGATGAGGCGGGTTCGAGCGCCATCGAGATGGTGATCCTCTTTCCCGTCACCCTCCTCGTCGTGCTCATCATCATCCAGTTCGGTGTCTGGTACCACGCCGCCGACATCGCCCGGGCTGCCGCCCAGCAAGGGGTCAAGGCAGCGAGCGCTTATGGGGCCACCGCCGGAGCCGGCCAGACTCAAGCCAACGTCGTCCTCGATGACAACGGCCGGAGCCTGATCCGGGGAACGACGGTCACGCCCTTCCGGGACGCGGCCGTGGCCCGGATGACCGTGTCCGGCACCGCATTGACCGTCGTCCCCATCGTCCATCTGCCCATCCACGAGACCGCCACGGCCCCGGTGGAAGCGTTCCGACCGCCACCGGGACCATGATGATCGATGCCGACGATCGCGGCTCCATGTCGGTCGAGTTGGTCCTGCTCACCGTGCCACTCGTGATCATCATGCTGTTCGTCGTCGCTCTCGGCCGGTTCTCGTCGGCCCGCAACCAGGTCGACGAGGCGGCGCGCGACGGAGCCCGGCAGGCCTCCCTCTACTACCGGTCCGGGTCCCAAGCGACCAGGCAGGGCGCGGCCATGGCCGACCTGGACCTCAACGGGATCGATTGCGCCAACCGGGTCGTCGCCATCGACACCAGCGCCCTGAGGCCCGGAGGCGCCGTCACCGTCACCGTCACCTGCCTGGTGCCCCTGGGCGACCTGGTCCTTCTCAAGGTTCCGGGAAAGAGAACGGTGACCGCCAGCTCCACCTCCGTCGTGGACACCTACGTCGAACCATGATCGACGGCGCTCGGACCCGGTCGGGGGCGTGCGATGGCGATCGAGGATCGGTCACCGTGTTCGTCGCCGGTGTCCTCGTAGCCCTCATCGTCGTCGCCGGACTCGTCTTCGACGGCGGAGCCATCATCGCCGGTCACCGGGAGGCGGACGCCGAAGCGGAGGGGGCAGCCCGGGCCGGTGCCGAGGCCGTAGCCGCCACGGAGCGATCCTCGGCGGCGGTGACCCTCGACCCGGTCGCGGCCCGGCAAGCGGCGGAGCGCTATCTCAGCGCCTACGGCCACGGGAGCCACGTCACCGTCGCCGGGGACCGAGTGACCGTGACGGTCACCTTCACCGAGAAGATGCAGATCCTGACCATCGTCGGGCTCCGGTCCAAGGCTGTGACCGGTACGGCGTCGGCTACCGCCCTGATCGGTGGCGCAGGGGGTGGCCAGTGACGGGGCGGGAGGGGGGCCGGGGCCTGGCGGCAGCGGCGGGCCTCCTGGCCACGATCGTCGGGGTCCCGTTGATCGTCACTGCGCTGAACGGGGCGCCACCAACCACCCTTCCCTCCTGGCCTCAGGTGGTCCGGGCCCTCGATCAGCCCGTCACCGACAACGACGTGCTCCGGGTGGTAGCCGTCATCGCCTGGGCCGTGTGGTTGCTGTTCTGCGTAGCCGTCGCCATCGAGGCCGTCGCCGTGGCCCGTCACCGGCCCGGACCATCGGCGACCAGGGGCGGTCTTCGCGTCCCTGGGCTCCAAGGGGTGGCCGGCACCATGGTCCTGGCCATCGTGCTTGCCTTGTCGGCCCGGCCGGCCCCCACGGCGCTGCTCGCCGTTGCTCCGCCCGCGGCCTCGCCGCCTTCCGCAGCCGTCCCGTCGGACAACCTCCCGAGAACCGATCTCTCCGTCCAGCGGGCACGGTCGGTCGCCCCTGCACCACCGGCGTGGGTGCGCTACACCGTTGTCCGCTATGACTCGCCGTGGGCGATCGCCGAAGAGCACCTCGGGAACGGGCTGCGCTGGCGGGAGATCCGTGACGACCTCGGGACCAGTCTCATCGAGGGCCACGACGGGGACGATGGTGCCGGCCCGGCTGCGACCGACACCACCGCCCGGATCATCTACCCGGGGCAGGTCCTCCTGCTCCCGCCCGACGCGACCGGAGCGCCGGGAGGCCCGTCCCCGCCCGAGGCGACCGGCGCGCCCGGAGCCCCGTCCCCGCCCGACGCGACCGGAGCGCCGGGAACCCCGTCCCCGCCCGACGCGACCGATACATCCCCCCCTGGCGCCGTCAGCGCGGTGACGACCGTCTGGACCGGTTCAGCCGCCACCCGTTCAGCCGCCACCGGCTCAGCCGTCACCGGTCCGCCCCCAAGCGGCCCGGCTCCGGCGCCCTCGGCCCCGGCGCCCTCGGCGCTGACCACCAAACCGGCCGCATGGGCGCCCGACGGCGCCCGCGTCCAGACGTCCGGGCTGGCTCGGATCCCCGCCGGTCGGGCCCCGATCGTCCCGCTGTCCGAGCTGCTCCTCGGCGCCGGGTTCCTGGCCAGCGCCGCCATCAACGTGATCAGCCTCCGCCGGTCCCGCCAGGCCGGCCATGCCCGCCGCGACGAGCGCCCTCCCCTGCCGGAACCGACCCTGCGCCGGACCGAGGTGGCCCTGCGGGGAGGAAGGAACGACAGCCTCGTCGGCGCCGCCCACCGGGCCGTCGCCGCCCTGGCCTCCGATCTCGTTCGCGCCGGCCAGTCCCCCCCGTTGATCGAAGGGATGCTCGCCGGTGCGGACGCCGTCGAGGTGGTGCTCGCCCAGCCCGCCGATCCCCCGCCGCCCTGGCTGGCCGCGGCCGGCGGTCGCCACTGGCGGATGGCGATCACCGACATTCCCTCGGGTGCAGCTCCCAGGCAACCAGAGCTGCTCCCGGGCCTGGTCCCGATAGGCCAGGAGACAGCGACCGGCTCGGAGGTGCTCATCAATCTCGAGGCGTCGACGGTGACCGGCGTGTCGGGAGACCCGGAGACGGCTGCCGGTCTGGTCCACGGGGCCGCGCTCGCCCTCACAGGTCTGCCGTGGGCGCGAGCAGCCGACGTCATCCTGATCGGCTTCGGCCACCTCCTCGCCACATCCCAGGCCCATATGCGGGTCGCGTCGTCGGTGGCCGACATCAGCGAGGAGCTGCGCTCGCTGGCCGCATCATCCGCCTCCCGGCTGCACGCGTCCGGTGCCGAGCACATGGCGGCAGGACGGCTGGCGGCCGGCGGTGACGGGCTGGGCCCGACGATCATCGTGGCCCCCAGCCCGCTCTCGAGCGACGAGGTGGGCATCCTGGCCGAGGTTTGCCGCTCCGACACGGCCATCACCGCCCTCATCGCCGGGGACATCGCCGCCCCCCGAATGTTGAGGACCGAGACCATCCCCTTCTACGTCCCCGACCTTCACATCACCGTGACCCCGTCGGTCCTGCCTGGCTCCGAGCTCACCGCCGTCAACCAGATCCTCAGCGTCGCCCTGTCAGGGACGGGAGCCGGTCCCGATGCTGCGCCCTATCGGGAGCTCATCAGCGGCGAGCGAGGGACCCCGGCGGCCACAACAGCCGAATCGGTTCGCCCGGCGCCCAGAGCAGCGCGGGACCAACCTCCCCCCGGTCCCGGCTCGATCCCGGACGCCGAGGTGGTGGTCCAGGTCCTCGGCCCGGTTGAGATCTGCGGCGTGGGCGACTTCCGCCGCCCCCACGCCCGGGAGGTGACGGTGTACCTGGCCATGCACCCGCGAGGCGTGGCCGAGCATCAGCTGGACGAGGCCATCTGGCCCGAACGCCACCTGGTCAAGGCCACCACGAGGGATCCCGTGGTGTCGTCGGCCCGCACCGCTCTGGGCGGACCGGCGCGCATGCCCCACGCCCAGGGCCAGGGCACCGACAAGCGCTACCGCATCACCGACCGGGTCGGCTCGGACTGGCAGCAGTTCTGCTCGCTGCACGCCCACGGTCGGCGGACCCGGTCCGTTCCACCTCTGCGGGAGGCCCTCGAGTTGGTGCGGGGTCGCCCCTTCGCCGATGTCGGGGCCGGGCCGGGTTATGGTTGGCTGCACCTCGAGGGCCACCTGCACCACATGGAGGCCGAGATCGTCGACGCCGCCGACCTGGCCGCCGAGCTGTTCCTCGACCACGGCGAACCGGTGGCGGCCCGGTGGGCGGCCAACCAGGGGCTCCTGGCCGGCCCCTACGCCGAACGGCTCTGGGTCCGGCTCATGGCGGTGGCCGACGCCCTCGGGGAGGCCCAGGATGTCGAACGGATCCTCGTCGAGATGGACCGCCGCCTCGACCTGGAGGGTGACTACGACCAGTTGCACCCCGACACCATCAACGCCTACCGGCGGTACTCGAGGCGCACCGGCCGCCGGCGGGTGGACTGAGCCGGACGGCCCTTCAGGTACCGGAGCTGAGCAACGCCCGCACGATCGGCTCGAAGTGCTCAAGCGGCTCGCTTCGGTAGTCGGCGTCGAAGGCGGTCTGGTCGTACTTGGCGCAGAACTCCTCGGTGTACTCGAAGTAGGGAGACTCCCGGAACTGCTCCCGGGTATCGCGATCCAAGCCGATGTGGTGCCAGAAGTAGTACCCCTGGAAGATGCCGTGGTGCTCGACCATCCAGTGATTGGCCTCGGTCACGAACGGTTTGAGGATCGCCGCACCGATGGCCGGGTGGTTGAAAGGTGCGAGGGTGTCGCCGACATCGTGGACCAGCGCGCAGAGCACGTACTCGTCGTCCCGGCCGTCCCGCTGCGCTCTCGTCGCCGTCTGCAGCGAGTGCTCGAGGCGGTCGACGGGGAAACCGCCGTGGTCGTTGCGCAGGTAGCCGAGCTGCTCGAGGAGGTGGTCGGCCACCAGGCTCTGGGTGACGTTGAGCTGCGGGGTGATGAGCACCCAGTCCTCGGCGGTCGATTCCTCGAAGGAGCGGAACGTGGTCTGTCTCACCGGTGTGGTCGTCATCTTTCCTCCATGCTTCGTTCTCCAGGCTGGCACAACCCTATCGCCCAGGTCCGACGAGATCGCCGGGCTGCACCTGGCGGGCGCCCTGTCCTCAGGAGACGTGCACGGTGCCGTCGGATGCACCACCGGGCCGCCATGCGCCACCGGTCGGCGTCCATATCTGGCCCGAAAAGCTCACGGTGGTGAATCCGAACGCCTGGGCGTGGGCCACCAACCATCCGGCCAGGATCCAGCCGCTGGCGGCCGACACCTGGGCACCGGGCCGGACCGAGCCCACGTCGTCGGCCAGCGCCTCGCTCCAGGTGGCCTTCACCGGGATGACCGCGGGCGTGAAGTGGCAGACCAGTCCGGCGGGCACCTCGCCGGTCAGGGCGATGGCGAGGGACCGGGCCTCGGCCTCCTGGGCGGCATAGGCATCGGGCGCGGCGCTGTGCTGCACGGCCTGGGCCGCCTCGGTGACAGCGAGGCTCTCCCAGCTCGGGAGCTTTGTCAGCGCGTCGTAGAACGCGGTCGTGGCGTAGACCGGGTCGTGCAACTGGCTGGGAGCGCCCCACCCCTCCGAGGGGCGTTGTTGGAAGAGTCCCACCGAGTCGCGGTCACCGCTCGCCAGGTTGACCAGGCGGGACTCCTGCAGGGCGGCGGCGAGGGCGACCGTCACCGCGTGATCAGGCAGGCCGAGTCGGTGGCCAACGGTGGCGATGGTGGCCGCATTGGCGGCTTGCCCCGGAGTCATGGAGAATTGCCCGGCGGCGGCGGCCACCGTGCACTGGGGGATGATGGCCACAGGGCTTCCCCCGCCGGACACCAGGCGGTCGATGCCCCAGATAGCCAAAGCCGCCACGAGGATCAGGCCCACAATCCTGGCCCACCGCGGCGGTCCGCCCTTGCCCGGCTGGCCCGTTCGGACTGCCGGTCCACGCGTCCCGTCGGGCGGCAGGCCGGGTTGCCCAACCCGAAGGGGCTGGGTGGATCCGTCGACGCCGGGCACTCCTCCATGTTGGTCGATGGACTCGGCGGTGTTGGTGCACCCCAACAGAGCGACGGGAGCGCGCTCCGAAGCAACCCTCCGGCGGGTACCGTCGGCCACCGTGGCTTCCCGAAAGAAGGCCCCGACGTGGCTGGTGGTGAGCGGCCTCATAGCCGGCGGGTGGGCGGGCGCCGGGTGTCGCAGCATCGCACCACCCACGCCGGCCTCGTCTACCGCCGCGGTGTGCTCGTCGATGGCAGCGCTGAAAGGTGAGGTCAACCCGCCCGACGGCGTCCCGGTCGACACGGCCACCCTGACGAAGGCCGACCACCGACTCCTGGGCGAGCTCGGGCCTCTCAGCCTGGGCGGTCCCGGGACCGTGGCCCAACAGCAGATCGGCGCCGACGCCAATGCTCTCACCCGTGAGCTCGACGCCATCATCGCCGGTCGGGGCGACGGCCCCGCGGCGCAGGAAACCATCACCAAAATGCAACGGGAGTGCTCAGCCGTCCGGCACTGAGCCGAGACCCCGTCCCAGGTGCCAGTATCGAGCCCAGATCCGGGTCCCCCGTGTCGTCACCCACAGGACACTTCCGCTACCTCCAGCAGCGACCCCGGAGGCCCTGGACTCCTTCGGCCGCGGGACAGGCGAACAGCCCTGCGATTGCCGACACGTGCCCACACAAGGCCGTTGACGAAGTTTCGTTTCGGCGTGCCCCGAGGAAGAGCGGTGACCGGCTTGCCCGCCGCTCCACGGCACCGCGGTTGTGACTGCCACAGGCGCAAGCGACCAATCGGGCGTCCCGGCCTAACGCTCAGTAGTTGGCTGGGGGATCGCTGGCCGGCGTCGTCTGCTCGGCCTCGTCGTCTACCTCTTCCTCGGTGTCGGGCTGACCCTCAGCGGAGTCATCTGACGCCACGTCGTCATCGGCGTGCTCTTCGGGGCGGGGAGCTGTCACAGACCGTCTCTACCCAAAATCCCGGGGCGACGAGCAGGGGCGTGGTGGGCGTAGAGGGAATTGAACCCCCGACCTCATCCGTCCTGCGTTGCTCCAGTAGCTCCACCGACCCATGGCCACGAGCAAGGCCGCCGACCTGACGACCCCGAACCCTTTGTGTTGAGAGTTCCTCTACAAGAGCAAGAGCAGCAAGTGACGAGACGCCTGAGATCGTGCCCGAGATCGCCTTCGGCGCCTCGGGCAGCCGGCCCCTCTCGACTCCTTCTCGGCCTTGAGGTCCAGCGCACCACGCCTGATTGACGCAGGTACCCTGCTGCTCAGTCGCCGCGCTCAGAGCGGTCTCCACGACGAGGCCAGGTGCTCCGAGACACATCCGTCGTGAGTCATCAGGGGCACGCCAAGTCGGATTGCCATTGCGGCGATCCGATCGCCATCGTGCACCCTGGCGGCCCGGCCGTGGTCGACCAGATGCACCGGTGCCTGAGCTCGGCCCACTCGGCGCTGCGGAGCCGGGCCGGCGTTGCCTCCGACGTGCACCAGCACTTGCTCCGCCATTTTCAGTCGACGGAGCTGGACCGGGTGATCAGCGAATCGCAGAAGCAGGTCCGCATGGGGTGGGCGACGGTGCACAATGGCCCGCCACTACACAGGAGTCGTAACCGGCGAGGATCGTCCGGCGTCTGAGCACATAGGGCAGCTCCTCGGTTGACCCGTACAGGCGGCGCTGCGGGAGGAGATAGGTTGGTGGGGCTGGGGCAGCGCCATGATCACTCACGGAGCGGGCCGGAGCGTGGCGACGTAGATGGCTGCTGGGTTGCCCGGCTTCCAACCCGGCAGCGGTCGATCGTGTCGACTTGGACGAACCGCTCCGCTGCCAGAGGGCATGGGTAGCTTCGTAGGGCGCAGTGGTGACGGTCCTGCAGGCCACGCCTGCGTCAACGCATCGGAACTGGAGGACGAGGGAGGACCCCTGGAGCGGAGGGGGTCTCAGCGCGACCGGGCGGCCTTGGCCAGGGTGGCATCGAGGGCGTCGGCCACCGCCGTGAGGTTCTTGTTGACGTCGCTGACGACGGGGCCGATGGGTTCGGTCCGCTGGGCGATGTTCCCGACCCCGGAGGTGATGCTGCCCAGGGCCTTGACCACCCGGCCCAGGACCATCGCCACCCGGACGAGGAAGGCGGCGACGACGCCCACGACCAGGGCGATGGCGACGATGGCGAAGATTGAGGTTGCCGACATGGATCCTCCTGTGGACCGGCTCAGACCAACGGGTCGAGGGCGGTGACGTAGCGAACGGCGTTGCCGGTCAGCTCCTGGGTCAGCTTGCGAGTTTCGAGCAGAGCGCTAGCGGGTTCGAGGTGCCCGGCAAGGGTGTCACCGTGGGTGGCGATCTCACCCGCCACCCGGTCGATGCTGGCAAGGGGCCGTAGCACCCGGGTGGTCAGGATGACCACCACGGGGAGGACAACGACCACTCCTACTATGGCAACGATCAGGACTCCGATCATCGCAGCTCCTTTCGTCGGGGCGGCTCGACCTTGCGGGTCAGCACGATCATGACCGCCGCGTACACGATGACGAGGAGGCCAAGGATGGTCAGCAAGCTCGGGAACCAGCTTATGGGCGGGGTGATGGTGCTCAGGATAGCGAAGTCCTGCTGGCGCTCGGGCAGGACCGGGATGACCTCGCGGGTGAATAGGGCGAGCCCGAACACCACGAGCAGGATCAGGACGCCGACCATGACGACAACCAGCCAGGACAGGACGCCGGATTGGCGCGTCGACGTGGGCATGCGAACGACCACTGACCCCCCCGGGTCCCCGGCGGGCGGCCGGCTCAGTCCACTATCCCACCGTGGCTGCGGACATGCCAGCAAAACCCCCCCTTCTTCTCCAAATGACGAGGGTGTACAGTCTGGTCATGGTTAACTGGAACATCGGATACGCCGTGGGCTTGGGTCTCGTCGTCGTGGTGGTCGTGCTCCTGGTGGTGCTGATCATCAGCGCCTCCCGGGCCGCGAAGCGGGCCGAGGCGATCGCCGCCTCCCTGGCCCAGAGCCGGGACAACACCGCCGGCCTGCCCGGCCTCCACACCACCAACAGGGTGGCCTACCGGATCGTGGCCTCGGCGACCGCCGCTCGCGAGCACCTGGCGGGAAAGTCATGAGCACCAACGCCTACTGGTGGACGGCGCTCGGCCTCGGTCTGGTCGTCATCGTGGCCGCCCTGGTGCTGCTGCAGTTGCTCCTGCGGCAGGTGCAGCGGGTGGAGCG
>JALYVP010000304.1 GCA_030853185.1 Actinomycetota bacterium
CCCTCGGACAGGGTGTCATACAGCCGATCGGCCTCTTCCCTGCTGTCTAGGTCAAGGCAGAGGGTGGTGTTGTTGCCGACGCGGGTCTCGTGGCCCATCGACCGGAGCATGTCGGTCGCCATCAGCACGTGGCCGGCGATGATCGGCAGCTCGGCGTGCATCACGAGATCCCGCTCCCCGGCGGGCAGCTCCCCGGGGCCTGCGGCGGGCATATCCGAGTAGCGGCTGAGCATGGTGACCTCGGTGCCGAAGGTCTTGGCGTAGAAGGCGAACGCCTCCTTGGTCTGGCCCTGGAAGTTGAGGTATGTGTTGACTCGCGCCATGGATGCTCCTTCGTCGGGGGACGCCTCCCCGGGGCGCCCGCATCATCGTCTACCAATGCAGACGACGGGTCCACCGGAAAGTCATCGGGTCATCACCCGATCGGCACCGGCCGAACGAGCGACCTCGAGGCTGGTCCGGGTCCACGAAGTACCGATCAAGGCAGCGCAGAACGTGCGATCATAATCCTCATGACCCAACGTCCGACCGGATGCATAACGGCACTTCCCGTGCCCCAGTTGCCGATTTGCTAGCTTGCAGGCTACGGGGTGCGAGCGCGGCCGGCGTTAGGTGGATGGTGGGTTTATGGCTGAGCAGGGAATCCTGATCCGCCGGGGCGGCGGTGATTGGAACGCTCCGCATATCCGTTCGTATGACAATGAGGCGCATCTCCAGACGCTGCTTCATGCATCCCCGACCCGGGTCCCTGGTGTGCCTGAGGGATCGTTAGCCGTACGGGAGATGAACACCAGTGGTGGTCCCATCGATGTCTGCATTGTCGGTTTGGACGGGTCGATCACCGTGGTGGAGTGCAAACTGGCGTCCAACAGCGAACGGCGGCGAATGATTCTGGGTCAGGTGATCGACTACGCGTCGGCTATCTGGGATGACGGCGCCGATTCGTTCCTCACAGCGTGGGTACAGGCTGGTGGGGTTGATCCGGCTGAGACCTTGGATCCCGCGGGGTTCGATCGGCTTCGGAGCAACGTCGCCAATGTCCGCATCAACCTTTGCCTGGCGGTCGACCGTATCGACTCGGATCTGCGACGCCTCGTCGAGTACCTGAACCTAGCCACCCGTGAAGAGATCACCGTCACCGCCTTGCAGTTGGCCTACGCCAAGGACGGCGATGTTGAGATACTCATCCCCTCAACGTTCGGCGCAGAGATCGCTGCGGCGAAGAAGCGGCCGGCCGAGCGAGGCAGGCTGTGGACCTGGGAAACGTTTATCGCTGAGATTCATGACGCCGCAGACCGCGAGGCGGCCGATCGGCTGCACGAGTGGCTTGAGGAGCTGAATGATCGAAGGGGACCTTATCCCTTGATGTGGTTTGGAGCTCGGCCGAGCGGAGGGGTCTTTTTCCATCCCTACGGGTTCCGCTACGCGCCGTTCCAGCTTTGGATCAACTCGGCGGGTCGACTGATGCTGTACGGCAACTGGAACCAATGGCAAGCGACCAAGGGGCACGACGCCTTCGCTGAGCTAGCCCAACTACTGGGCCAAGACCACCAGGGGCCCCAGCGAAGCGTGCCCATGTCGGCCATCAACGTCGAGGAGTTGTGGTCTACCGCAGTCCGCTGCGCTGTCAACATCAACGACGACTCCACAAGTGGCCCTGAGATGGTTCAGGGCCCGACTCCCGGAGCAGGCATCGC
Organism: Actinomycetota bacterium; assembly: GCA_030853185.1. Lineage (GTDB taxonomy): Bacteria > Actinomycetota > Acidimicrobiia > Acidimicrobiales > Palsa-688 > JALZAH01. The sequence goes on from JALYVP010000304.1 coordinate 1,698, forward strand.
AAAGGGGGCTACACCTGGTGTGCCCGGGCCTCATTCTGTTGGATCTTCGGGCACGACGTTGAATGCCGAGATGACACCGAAGGTGCGCTCATAAGTTCGGGGCCCCCAACGGACTCTGCTGCGCAGGTACAAATCGGCGCTTCCTGAGGAGCGCCTCCCACCCCTCACAGAGGGCCTGGCCTGGCGCGAGGGGGCTGCTCTGGATCACGGCCAGGTCCAGTGCCTCTACCTGGACACCGTCGACGGTCCCCCGCGCCGCCTCCCGGTTCGCTGTCACACCTCTCTGGGATACTTGAAGAGCTGAAGGGAGGAACGATGAACGGGGCAGAAGCAGTGGGGCAGGACGAACCGAGAAGTGAAGCTCGCCGGGGGAGGGGCAGCAGCGAGAGGGCCAGCGAGTGGCAGGCGCTCGTGTCTCGCCTCGCCGAGGCTCTCGGGTGTCTGGAGGAAGGCCATTTCCTGATCCTCCAGACCCGGGAGGAGGCGCCCTATTACGTGCAGTTCGGTGGCGGAGGGGCCCAGGGCATGCGGGTCGAGGCTGTCTCGAACCGGTTCCTGGAAGGCTGGCGGCGCCTGGATGCCACCGCGCTGGCGCGGCTGCGCCGGCTCGGGTGGCGGCCCCCACCGACATCGGCGACGGCCCGGTCAACTGGTGGCGCAGCTTCGAATCGCCTGTTCGGGCCGGGGAGGTCGCGGAGCTCACCGTAGACACGTTGACCAAGGCATTCGATGTCGCTCGTGTCACCGGGCTGGTGTACCGGGCGTTCAGCCGGGACGGCGAAGAGATCCTGCTACCGGGCCTGGGCGTCGACCGGGCGCCCCGGCCTCCGGTGGCGCCGTCTCTGGCCGAGCAGGTCGACGCCGCGCTGCGTGGCTACCTCGAGGTCGACGAGGTCTTCTATGATGAAGACGGCGACGCCCCGATCCGGCACGGGGACGCCATGGTCTTCGTCCGGGTTGTAGCCGACTCGGGCTACGTGGCCGTGTTCTCGCCGATGCTCGGCGGGGTCGACAAGACCTCGGCGCTGCTCGACGCGGTCAACCAGGTCAACAACGAGATCCGTGTGGCCCGGGCCGCTTGGACGGAAGGGGGCGTCATCATGGCCGCCGAGGTCTATGACGGGCCGGGAGTGGAGAGTTCGGTCATCCATGCCTTCCAAGCGGTCTCGTCGTTGGCCAGCGTCTACGGCGACAAGCTCCAGGCCCAGTTCGGCGGGGCAGCGTTCTTCGGAGAGCCTTCCAGCCCCCCTGCGGCCACCGGCTGCGGTCTGGGCAACTGGGATCCCGGGGAATGGACCGACGACACCCAGATGGCGCTGTGCATCGCCGAGAAAGCCTCCACAGGTGCCCTGGATCCCACCGCGGTGGCAGAGCGGTTCCTGGACTGGTACCGGTCCGGCCCGGCTGATGTCGGCATGCAGACCAGGGCCGTGCTGACCACGGGCGGCCACGGCGCCGATCTGACTCGCCGAGCCGCCGACTACTTCGAGCACCGACCGGGCAACGCGGCCGGCAACGGAAGCCTGATGCGCACCGCCCCCGTCGCCCTGGCCCACCTCGGCGACGACGGGGCCATCGGCGACTCGGCCCGGACCGTCTCTGCCCTCACCCACGGCGACCCCTGGCCGGGGAGGCGTGCGTGCTGTGGTGTATCGCCATCGACCGGGCCGTGCGCGAAGGCCGCCTGGACGGGGCGAGAGAAGGCCTCTCCCTCCTACCGGCGGCCCGCCGGGCGTTCTGGGCCGCCAAACTCGACGAGGCGGAGACCGCCCCACCGGGGTCGTTCGCCGCGAACGGGTTCGTGGTCACCGCCCTGCAGGCCGCCCACGCCGCCATCACCTACACCCCCATTCCCGCTGATCAGCCTTGCCGTCACCTGCAGCACGCCCTGGCCGCGGCGGTGGCCATAGGCCATGATACCGACACGGTGGCGGCCATCGCCGGCTCGCTGCGCGGTGCCCGATGGGGAGCTTCCGCGGTGCCTCTGGCCTGGAGGTCGATCCTGCATGGCTGGCCCGAGTATCGCACCGCCGACCTGGTCCACCTGGCCGTGCTGTCCGCCAAGACCGGCCACCCCGATAGCGCTGGCTGGCCGTCGGCGTCGAGCCTGCTCCCCTACTACCGCTCCCACTTCGGCCTGTCCGGTCTCACGGCACCGCTCGAAGACGACCCCGGCGTGACCGTCGACGACGTGGCCGGCCTGGCCCGCCTAGGCCCCGGCGTGGTGGTCTCTCTGTGCCGGGTCGGCCGCGACGACATCCCGGCCGACGGTCACGAGATCTGGCTGATGGACCAGCCGGAGCCGACAGCCAACCCCAACCTCGATTTCATCC
>JALYVP010000305.1 GCA_030853185.1 Actinomycetota bacterium
TGGCCGACCAGCTGGTGGCCGCCGGCGTCCAGGCCATCGGCGGCCACGCCGAGGCGTTCGATCCGCAGGTGCTGAGCGCCCGGCCCCACCCGGGCGCCCTCCGCAGCGCGGAGCGAATCCGCCGCGGGCTGGGGACCGGCGGCCGTCGGCATTCGGTGGGTGCGGTGCCCCACGACCCCTACTCGTGGCGTTGCGCCCCGCAGGTGCACGGCGCCGTGCTCGACGCGGTCGACATGCTGCGCGCCGCCGTCGACCGGGAGCTGGCCTCGTCCTCGGACAACCCGGTGCTGGCCGAGGAGCGCGACACCCCCCTGCTGTCGGGCGGGAACTTCCACGGCGCACCTCTCGGGCTGCCGGCGGACTCGGTCACCACCGCCGTAGCCGTTGCCGCGGCGCTGAGCCGCCAGCGCACCGCCCAGCTCGTCTCCGGCGCCCATGCGCCCACCGCCCTGGCCCGCCCCGGCTCGACCGGGATCGGCCTCGGACCCCTCCTCGTCACCGCCACCGCCGAGGCTCTACGCCTCGGGGGGATGACGCCGGCCAGCCTGCGCTGGTTGCCCGTGGACCCTATGGAGGACCACGTCCCCAACTCGCTGGCCGCCGCCCGCCAGGCCGTCGAGGCGGCTGAGGGGCTCTTCGCCGTGCTGGCCGTCGAGGCCATCTGCGTGGACGCCGCCGCCGAACTCAACAGCGTGCCGGGCAACCCGGCCCTGGACGCGACGAGGGCCCTGATGGCCGACGCTGTGGGCCCGACCAGCGAGGCGCGACCGATGGCGGCGGACATCGCCCGCCTGGCCGCCCGGCTAGACATCGCCACGGTGCCGCAACGGGGGACGCCATGACCGCCGGCCGGCGCTGGCCGGCGCCGCTCATCGCCACCCACGGATGCTCGTTGTCGAACGCGGTGCTACTGGTCGCCGATGCCCTCGATCTGTTCGCCGCCGAGGACGTCAAGGTTGAGGTGCCCCGCTTCCGCGCCATGGGATCGCCGGCGGCGCTCCTCGCCGATGGGATGGCTGGAGTCGGAACGGTGGCATTTACTCAGCCCCTCGTGAACCGGGGCCTGGCCGACCCTCCGATCGTCGTGGCCGGAAGCGGTCGGCGAGGAGTGACGGTCCTGGCCCGACCGGAGGTGACCGAGATCGCCGATCTGCGAGGCCAGCCGGTCGGGACCTTCGCCGGCGATCCCATGCAGCTGCTCGTCCACGACTTCTTCGCCGCCCACGATCTCGGCCCCCTCGCCGAGGTCTGCTACGCCACCATCGAGGAGATTGTCCAGGACTTCGCCGCCGGCCGCCTGGCTGCCATCACCATCGTCGAGCCCTATGCCACCCGGCTGCGAGCCGACGGCGCCTGGACGCTGACCGATGGCACCGATCTGTGGGCCCCGGACTTCCCCGACACCGTCCTCGTCGCCGCCCGGTCGCTGCTCGCCGAGCAGCCTGGGACCGTCCGGGGGATCATCCGGGCCCTGCGCCACGCCGAGCAGATCCTTGCCACCGAGCCCGCCACCGCCCTCGAAGGGGTGACCGCGCACTTCCCTGGCTTCTCCGGCGCCGAGCTGGCAGGGGCCCTGCCCGCCATGCCACCGGGCACAGACATCCGCCACCTCGAGTCGACCTTCACCGACCGGTGGCCGCGCCTGGCCGCCCTCGGGCTCGTCGCCGGCGACGCCCCCACCCGCCCACCCGTGTGCTGGGGACTGCTCGACGCCGTCCTCGCCGACGAGATGCAAACAGGAAGGACATCACCATGACCACCACCGCGCCGCGCCCAGGAAGCCCTGCGTCGACAAGCGGAGAGGAGTTGCTCCGCGAGTCGGTCGACCACGACTACGCCACCGTCTCCCACTCGACCGTGCCCCTTGACCGGCGTCGGCCACGATGGCACCTCGGCGGGTTGTGGACCAGCTTCGCCACCGGCTTTGCCTACATCTTCCTCGGGATCCAGATCGCCGACGGCGGCTACAGCCTGCCGGCCGCCATCGGCATCGCCGTGGCCGGGCACCTGTTCTATGTCCTCTACGCCCTGTTCGCATCCCTCCTCGGTTCGAAGACCGGCCATACCCACGGGCTGCTCACCCGGGCCACGTTCGGGAGGGCCGGCACGGTGCTTGTCGGCGTCATCGTCGTCTTGGCCGCCACCGGAGCCGCGGGGTTCCAGGCCGGCCTGCTCGGCCAGGCCGTCGGGGCCTTGTTCCACTGGAAGACGGTGGAGATCCTGAGCCTGACCCTCGGCTTGGTAATGATCGCCAACAACCTCTTCGGGTTCTCGGGGATCAGCACCTGGGCTCGCTACGTGGTGACCCCGGTGGCCATCGTGTGGGTCGTCTACCTGGTGCTGCGGGTCGTGTTTACCCACCACCACCTGCTGTCGGCCGTGCCCCATGCCGGCACCAGCCTTCCCATGTGGGCGGCGATCGGGGCGATCACCGGCAACGACATGTGGGGCAACGAGCCGGACGTGTGGCGCTACGGTCAGCCCCGCTTCTGGTGGCCGTTGCCGGCCTACGCCTTCGCGTTCTTCTGGAGCACGGTGTTCATCATCGCCGGCTGGTGCGTCGCCCTCCTGTCCGCATCGTCGGACTTCAGCGTCCAAGTTCGGACCCTCGTGCACTTCTCCCTGTTTGGCTCCATCCCCCTCGGCATTCTTCTCATCGGGGTCACCCAGGCAGCCACCAACGACGGCAACTACTACGAGTCCATCAACGTGGTGCAGAACCTGGCCGGGGAGAACCCCCGCTGGCGCCGGCTCTACAGCTGCCTGCTCATCGCCGGCCTCGCCGTGCTGTTCGTTTGGATCGTCAACTACAAGTTCGCCGACGGATGGCTGAAGGTCTCCGGCTTCCTCGCCGTGTCGATACCTTGCGCGACGACGATCATGGTCGTCGACTATCTGCTGCTACCCCGCCTGTTCGCCGTACGCCGTCGCACCGATACCGTCCCCAAGTGGTCGGCGATGAAGGGGTCGAATGTCCCCGCCCTCGTCGCCCTGGTCGTTGCCGTGGTCTACGGCTCGTACGCCGTCGGCATCTTCCCGTCGAGCATCGAGCCGTCCGGCACCTACCTGGGCCCGGGCGCCCTCGAGAGCTGGCTCCTCGCCGGCGCCCTGTACCTTGCCGGTGTGTGGATCTGGTTACGCCGGCCCGACGGGGTCCGCCGGCTGGGCCTGGAGGAGACCGGGGCGGCCAGCGCTCCGGCCGGCGACGGCATCGACCGGCGCGTACCCGAGGGTGACCCGGCTTGAGCGGACTCATGGTCGGGGCCGTTCATCTGGCCAACGACGCCCCGCCCGGCCCTGAGCGGGTCCGCCTCGCCGCCAGCCTGATCGGCGCCGCTGCCGGCGACGGGTGCCGCCTGGCCGTGCTGCCCGAGCTGGCATGGTCCAACCTGGCCGTCCTCCAACACCGGGGGATCACCGCCGCCGATGAGGCCGTGTACCGCGAGGCGTTGGCTACCCTGGGCGGCACCGCCCGGAGCACCGGCTGCGCCGTGGTGGCTCCAATGATCCTGCCCGCCCCCCCGGGCGGGCACGGCAACGGGGCGGTCGTCCTCGACGAGTTCGGCGAGGTGGCCGGCACCGCCCGCAAGCACCGGCTGCCGGCCGGCCCCGGGCTGGACGAGACGGCGGTCTTCGCACCCGGACAGGACTGGTGCGTCGCCTCCCTCCACGCCGCCCAGGTCGGGGTGCTGGTGTGCGCGGACCGGCGCGACCCCGACCACTGGCGGGCCCTGGCGTCGATGGGCGCCAGCGTGGTGGCCGTCCTCGTCGCTGGTTCGGGGGGTGACGCGGCCGGCATGGTCCTCGCTGAGCTGCGGACCTATTCCCGCCTCGCCGGCGTGGGCGCGGTGTTCGCCTGCCGGGCGGGCACCGACACGGCCGACGGCGCCGAGGCGGTCCACCACGCCGCAAGCTGCGTCGTGGGCGCGGACGGGACGGTGCTCGCCGGCCCCCTCACCTCCGAGGCCTCCGGCGTGGCCATGGCCGCCCTCGCCCGGGTCGGATCGTCGGTGGGAGAC
>JALYVP010000306.1 GCA_030853185.1 Actinomycetota bacterium
ATCGGCACCGCGGTGGTCACGCCGCTCTTCGCCGACAATGCCGCCGCCAAGCCCGCCAACCCGGGCGCCCCCTCCCAGCTGGCGCTCACCGACCCAGACTCCAGCACCTTGGTGCCGGCATCGAGCCCCCGTTTCGGCGGCGACTACATGCTTGACAGCCAGGGCGACCAGCAGCAGGTCTACGTCGACGATCCTGGCACCGCCGCCCAGACGCTGTCGGTGCTCGCCCTCAGCCAGGCGGTCGACGACACCGCATTCGCCAGGGGCGGCCACGGCACCCTGTTTGTGACCGACGGCTCCAACGGGACCGTCGATGCCGTGACCGGGCCGTTCCACGCCGGCGACGCCTTCGTTGCCGTCACCCCTTGCAATGCCAACACCGCCCCCGCCACCTGCCCGACGTCGCCGGTCAACTACCTGGGCAGCCTGAACCTGCGCACCGGGACCGTCTCGGCGCTGCACGTCGTCGGCCCGGCCGTCCAAGCCCAGGGGATGGTGTACGTGGGCGACCACGACCCTTCCGACGAGGGCTAGCACAGGGCCGATCAGGTCCTTCGTGGAGATGGTTGCGGAGATCATCCTGCTGCACCCCAGCCCATCGCTGCGCCGGGCTGCGTCGAATGGCTACCGGGCATCCGCTGACGGATGCAGACGGCGCCGCCGTCGACCCGTTGCGCGGCGCCGTCGCCGAAGAGCCCTGGTGAGTGAGGCCCGTCCAGCATGAGGTGTTGACCGGCAGGCTGGCTTTCCAGGCCGGTCCAAGTTTGTCGAGTGATGATAAAGCTCGCATAGCTCGATAAGAAGGGGGCCTGGAGGCCCGGTGACAATCCGTCCATGCCAAGCGCCCCGGTGCCCGATCGCGGCTGCCGTCATTGGCGGATGGAGAAGGTCGCACCCAGGTCGCCGGCCAGGGTTACCTCGCCCGTCGTCGTGCCGGTCGTTCCGCCCACGGCGATCGGGCCGCGCTGGTCGTGGCCGAGCACGGCGGCGATGGCGACGCTGAGGCGTTCGACGTCGCCGTGGCTCACGTCGCTCGGCCCATCGTTGCCCATGGCGAACCAGGACGGGACCAGCTCGGCGTCGGCCGGCCACCCGTAGCGGGCCGCTTTGGCAGCGAAGCCGGGCGGGACCTCGGCGGGGGGATCGAGGAAGAACATCAAGGTGCCCGGGTTGACATCGAAGGGGCGTCCCGGCTCCCCGTCGCCGAGGCCGGCGGGCAGGGCCGTGCCCGGGTGCAGGATCAGCCCGGCCTGGACGCCTTCAGTGCCGATCACGGTGGCGACGTAGGTGGAGGACTCCTCGCCGACGGTGACGCTGAGGGTCAGGTGAGCGGCGTCGTCCCACCGGGTCCAGGGCTGCACCTGGTGGTAGCGCCAGGCGTGATCGAAAAGGATCTGCCAGTCGGCCGGGGCGGCGAACTCGTCGGGTTGGCTCCGGCCGCTCAGGTGACCAGTGAGGGAGTCAAAGATGTCTTCGGCCTCGGCGACCGGCTCGACCACGGTGACCGGCGGTAGCGGTGCGGCACCGACAAGCGAGGCCAGTTCGGCCTCAACGTCGGCCACCAGCTCGACGGCACACAGGACCAGATCGGGCTGGCGGGGCGTCAGAGGTCTCGCCGGGCGGGTCAGGGCCATGTCCAACGCCTGGCCCAGGGCCTCGCGGCCGGTCGGGCCGACGGCGGTGGAGAGCGCCAGGCCCGTGCCCTGATCGAGCACCATGCTTGCCATCAGGACCGCTTCCCCCTCGACCCTCACGGCCTGGGACACGTCCCGCAGCATCACGATCCAGGTTCGGTCCTCGGCAGTCATGGGTCTCATTGTCTCAAGCCGGCCGGGTCGGCACGAGGCCGTTCAGGGCGAGACCGCCGCGTCGGGACCCGGTTGTACCGTGACGTACGTCGCCGTACACTCGAGGGATGACGTCGATGACCGCGAGCGAGGCGCGCGCCGGATTGCCGAGCCTGCTCGACCGCGTCGCCGACGGTGACGAGGTGACCATCACCCGCCACGGAAGGCCCGTCGCCGTGGTGGTCCGTCCCGACGCGCTCCGCAGTCGTAGGGCCGGCGTTGCGCTGCAGTCTGCAGCAACCGTCCAGGATCTGCTCGCTGCCGGAAGATCGTCCCCGTTGCCGGCAGGTCGAGGGTTGACAGAGGCAAGAGGGGAAGAACTGGTCGCCGAGGTACGTGCCAGCCGTGCCACCCGCTGATCTGCGCCGGTGGATGCCTTTGATGCCGACGTCCTGATCTACGCGGCGGTCCCTGGTCACCCGCTCGGGCGCCGGGTTCTGGCCCTGTTCCGGGATGCACCCACCAGTGTCGAGGTCGGTCCCATGATCGGCTCGGTGTTGTTGCTCCCTGAGGTACTGGCCAACCCGCTTCGGAGAGGAGACGGCGATGAGCTCGCGGCACTCGGCGCCATCCTCGGCCGGCTCGACCTCCGCCCGGTGGACGCGGCGACCGCCCAACTGGCCGTGGCCCTGGCGGCCGCCCACCAACTCAGGGCCGCAGACGCCGTGCATCTGGCGACGGCCGTTGGTGCCGGCGCTGACCGGTTCGTGACCAACAACCGTCGAGACTTCTCGCCAGACATGACCGAGATCGATGTCACGTTCCCTGACGAGCTACCCGAACCGCCGTGAGGCCGGCGCCCTTCGGTCTCAGGGAAGCGGCCGTCGCTCAAGGGTTGGAGGTCGAGGCCCCTGGTCGCTGACCCTGAGGAGCGACCGACCGGTACAGCCCGGTCAGCGCCTCACCCATCCTGGCCACGTCGAAGCGAGCGTGAAGCCGGGTGGTGGCCGCGTCAACCATGGTGACGCGCCGGGCAGGGTCGCCGAGGAGGTCGACGGCAGCCCGGGCCATCCCGTCGATGTCGCCGAAGGCGCACAACACGCCCGACCGCCCGGGTTCGACGACGTCCCGGTTGCCGACGACGTCGGTGAGCACGACAGGCACCCCGGCCCTCATGGCCTCGAGCGGGGTGTAGGGGCCTCCTTCGAAGCGGGAGGCGAGGACAAAGACGTCGAGCTGGTCGAGCACCGCATCGGCTCGGGGCAGATGCCCGATCTGGTGGAACCGGCCGGCCAGGCCCTCCCGGGCGACGGCCTGGTCGACCATCCCCTGCAGGGGGCCCATGCCGATGAGCAGGCCGTGGGCGTCGGGGCGGCGGCGGAGGACCTCGGCGCAGACGGCGACGAAGTCCTCGGGGGCTTTCTGGTCCACCAGGCGGGCCACGGTCCCGACCAGGGGGACACCGGGCGCCAGGGCGAAGCGGGCCCGCAGGTCGGGTACCTCGGCCGGCGACGGCGGGCGAAGGTCGATCCCGTTGGGGATGACCCAGAGGCGGCCAGGCGGGATGAGGCGGAGGTGGCGGGCCAGGGCCGCCTCGCTGTCGGAGACGGCGACCATGGCCGCGGTGGAACGGCCGAGGAGCCGTTCGATCCGTACGGCGGCGGCGCCGGTGGCCAGGCCGTTGGGGGTGTAGACGACCGGCAGCCGGGCCGGGGGGCCGGCCAGGCGGGCGAGGGCCCCGCCGACCGAGCTGTGACCGTGGAGGATGTCAGGGCGGACCTGGTGGCACAGGGCGACCAGCCGGGCGGCGGCCACCGGGTTGGCCGGGTGAACGACCGAGCGGCGCATGTCCAGACGGTGCAGGACGGCCCCGTGATCGGCCATGGCCGCCACGGAGGTCTCATCGACCACCGCCCCCGAGGCGCCGGCCGGCCGGTGGGGGGGAGGCAGGGCCACGTGGTGGTCGACCTCGGGGGCGGCGCAGACCGCGTCGGCCACATGGCGCGAGGTGCCGCCCCTGACGGCTTCGAGGACGTGGAGGACCCGGACCCTGTCCGTGATCAGTAGGCCTTCACCCGCCGGAAGATCACGGCGGGCAGGGTGCGGGCCAGCAGCAACAGGTCGAGGCCCATGGACCGTGTTGTCACATAGGTGAGGTCCAGGTCGACCATGTCGGAGTAGCGCAGGGCGTTGGCCCCGTG
>JALYVP010000307.1 GCA_030853185.1 Actinomycetota bacterium
GCGGTCGCCGCCGCTCCGTCGCCGAGGGAGGCGCTGCTGGCGTTCGTGACGGCCAGCATCGACTTCTACGTCCGCTACCCCCGACACATGGCCGCCCTGCGCGCCGTCTTCGACGCCCGAGAGCCATCGCCCAGCCGGGAGGACCGGCCCGAGCACCGGGGCGAGCTCGACGACCTAGGCCGCATCCTCGCGGCGGGCCAGGACCGGGGCGAGCTGCGGGCATTCGACGTGCCCCTGATGGCGGCGACCGTACGGGCCGTGCTCGATGTCTGCGTGCGCCGGATCCTCGCCGGTGAGGACCCGGCCCGGCTCCGCACCGAGGGGGCCGCCATCGTGGACGCCGCCACCCGCGCCGGCCGCCTGTAGCAGCTCCACGAGAACCCAGGCCGGCCCGGTCGTCGCCACCACCTCCGGGACCTGCGGGGATCCAGCTACGACCGGCTCGTCCAGACCGCCTTCGGCGCCTCCGCCGGGTCGAAGCTCGCTACCCGCTGATGTCCTACCCGTCGGCCGGCATGGCCTGGGCGACCCTCGTCAGCGACGCTTCCTGGGCTTGCCCGACGCTGACGGGTGATCAGCAGCTCGCGACCCGCACGGCCGTGTACCGGTATGAGTTCGCCGACCCTGACGCACCCAACGTCAACGGTGTGCACGCACCGGGGGTGAACCTCGGGCCCACCCATGCCAACGATCTGCCCTACCTCTTCGATCTCGGCGGAGTGCACCTCCTCCACGCCGTCGGGCAGCAACAGTTGTCCGACGACATGATCGCCGCCTGGTCGAGTTTGCCCGCACCGGCACGCCGAGCTTCCCGGGCTCGGCGTGGCCAGCGGCCACCACGACCGCACTCCAGCTCACCGCCCGACGCGTCCACCCGGCTGACCTGGCCACCGAACACCAATGCACCTTCTGGGCCACGGTCCCTGGTGTTTGACCGGATGGCACAGTGAGGTCATGGAGTGGTCTGAAGTGGCGACCGCGGAGCTACCTGGCGGCCTGGTTCAGCCCCGACCGCGGTTGGGCTTGCGGCCGTGGTTGGCCTTGTTGCGCTTGGCCCGCAGGCGAGCTTTGGCGGTGCGTTTCGACATGGCGGACCAAGCTACTCGGCTGGGGAGGCGTCTACGACCCGCAGCGGGGCAACCCGTCGACGATGCCCATGATCAGCTTGCCCCGGTCATGCGTCTCGAAGCCGTCGAGGACCGCCTGGGCTCCCGGGGGAGCCCGAGCCCTCGGCGGGCGGGGTTCGGGCCGACGCCCTGATGAACCTGGTCGGCTGCGCCCTGCGAATGCTGACAGCGGCCGCGGGTCATCTCTGGTCGGTCTCGTCGTCGACGGGGGCGAGGATGCGGCCGTTGGCGAAGAGTTGGGCGGCGGTCTGCTGGATGCCCACCGACATCGATGGGTAGGCGTGAACGGCCTGGGCCAGTCGTCCGGTGAAGGCCCGGGCTTGCATGGCTATGACGGTCTCGTGGATGAGCTCGCCGGCTTCGGCGCCGACGATGTGGGCGCCGAGCAGGGTTCCGCCGGTAGCGCGTCCGACGGGTCCGCGTTGGCGGGTGATCAGTTTGATGAAGCCTTCGGGTTGGCCGGTGATGGCGGCGCGATCGACCAGACGCATGGGGTAGGTGGCGACGCGTACCTGGTCACCGTGACGGTCGCGGGCTTGGGTCTCGGTCAGTCCGACGTGGGCCACCTCGGGGTCGGTGAAGGTGACCCAGGGGACAACGCGATAGTCGGCCTTCTTTCGCTTTCCGCTGGCGTTGACGCCGGCGATCTGGCCTTCGTAGGCGGCAACATGGGTGAACTGCAAGCCCCCGGTCACATCGCCGGCGGCGTAGAGGTGCGTCTCGCTGGTCCGCATGCGCTCATCGACGGTGATGAAACCACGGTCGTCGGTTTGCACGCCGAGCGCCTCGAGTCCCAGCTCGCTGGTCCGAGGTGTTCTCCCCGTGGCGACGAGGAGCGCGTCGGCCACCAGGTCGTGTTGTGCGTCGCCACAGTGGACCGACATGGCCACGTCCGGCCCACGCGGTTGGACCCGATCAACCTGGGATCGGAGCTTGACGTCGATCCCTTCGCGACGGAGGATGTCTTCGATCAGGCGGCCGGCAGCCGGCTCGTCCTTTACCAGCAGCGTGTCGGCAGCTTCAACGATGGTTACGGTGCTGCCCAGGCGGGCGAACGCCTGGCCCATCTCGAGGCCGATCGGGCCGCCGCCCAGCACGAGCAGACGCGCGGGGAGCTCCTTCAGGTCAAAGATCGTGCGGTTGGTCAGGTGTGGCGTGCTGTCGAGGCCCGGGATGGGAGGCAGACCGGGGTCGGTTCCGGTGGCGATGACCACCCGCCCGGCGCGCACGGAGCGGCCGGCGACACGTACCTCCTGGGGTGACTCGAGGCGGGCTGTCCCGGCTATCACGGTTATGCCGTCGCGTTCGAAGAGCTGAGAGCGTTCTCGGTGAGCGGCAGCGGCGACCACAGTCCGCTGATGGTCCATCACGCGAGCGAAGTCGGGTGGGTCGCCGTCGAAACCGAGCTCTGCGAGCATCCGATTCCGATGCGTGAGGCCGGCGATAGAGATCAGCGTCTTGGATGGCACACATCCCCAGTAGGTGCAATCACCGCCAAGTCCACCTTCTGCCTCGACGAGGGCCACACTGCGTCCCTGCCCTCGTGCAGTTCTCGCCGCGGCCATCCCTGCTGTCCCGCCGCCGATGCAGACCACATCGAAGAACTCGGTTTGGTGTGACGCAACGTGAGGGTGGTCGTCGCTGTCCGACGAGCGTTCCCCTGAGCGGTCTTCCGGATCCATCCATCTACTATAGGTCATCGTTGACAGCGCCTGCGTCGAGTACTACGTTGCATCGTAGAAGGGGCGACGATCCCCTTCGGCGACCCCAGGGGAGGCCACCGCGTGGCACACCAGCAGCAGACGATGTCCGTAGCGCCGAGCCGGTTCGGAGCGAGACTGTTGTGGGGTCTGCAGATCCCGATCGGCGCGACGCTTGCCGCGGTCGGGGCGGCGATGGTCGGGCTGGCGTTCTCGGGGTCGCTGGGCTTGGGACGCCAGATCTTCGAGGTTGTGCTCGGTGTCGCCGTGTTCACCCCAGGAGTGCTGGTCGTTGCCGTCGCCGTGGTTGGTAAGCGAACGGCGGGGAAGCACCTGGCGGCCGGCGAGTTGGCCCTCGCCGCCACCATCCTCTACCTGGGCGAAGCGATGCCTCCTTTCCATCTTCACGCCGTTGGCCACGACGCCGCCTTGGCGCAGTTCATCGCCGTGGTGGTCGGTTTGGTCGTCGGAGCGACGACCCTTGCTCTTCCCGCCCCGGTGCCATTGGAGAGGCCGACCGGAGTGCAGTGGGGGTGGGTGATCCGCGACAGCGTGATCCTCGTCGTCGCCACCATCGTCGTGGCCATCGGCATCAGCCAGACCGCCAACCCCGCGCTGATGCCACCCAAGTGGAGCTGGATCAGCTTCTTGGGGATCACCATCCCCGGCATGCTCACCCTCATCTTCGGGCGCGGCGGCCTCAAAGCGGTCGGCCGGCCCGGCCAGATCAGGCGCGGGGTTGGCGTCGAGGTGCTGCTCGTCGTCGGTCTGGCCATCATGGTCTTCGGCAGCGTGGCCAACCTCAACCTGGGCGCCAGCGGCTTCAAGGCCGGATTCAAGGGCAACGCCACCGGGGAGATCTTGTGGGTCACCGCCGCCGTGTTCCTCGTCGTCGTCCGCGGCGCCTTCAAGCTGGCGGTGCCCGACGGCGACCTCCGCACCGCGGTTGCCCTCGCCCGCAAGGCCCTCTACGTGGTTGGCGCTGTCGCCTTCTTGTATGGTGAGCGGTCAACGATCCTGGGCAAACCGCCGAACGTTGCCGCCGGCGGGGCGTTCGCAGCCGCAGCGGTGATGATCATCGCCGGCGTCGTCGTGTTGACCTATGTGCGCCAAGCGGCCAAGGCCATGG
>JALYVP010000061.1 GCA_030853185.1 Actinomycetota bacterium
ATGTTCAGGGACGGGCTCGCCCAAGCGTACGTGTCGAGGGTCGCCGGGCCCGGCGCCGCCCCGGCGACGATCATGCTCAAGGACACCACCCCGGTCACCCCGGTCAACACCCTCGCGGTGACCGCCAACTCGCCGGGGGCGTGGGGGAACGCGCTTACCGTCCAGGTTGTCGCCGGTGCCGCACCGAACACCTACCAGCTGCTCATCGCCCTCGGCGGTGTCCAGGTCGAGGCGACCCCGCAGCTCACCTCGCCAGCCGACGCGGTCGGCTGGTCGTCCCTGTCGAACTATGTGACCGTCGTCGCTCAGGTCGACGCCACCGCCGCACCGAACAACAACCCGGCCGTTGTCGCCGCCACCCCTCTCGCCGCTGGGCTTGACGACCTGGCCAGCGTCACCGAAACGCAGTGGACCGCCGCGCTCGCCGCGTTCTCGCCCGACTACGGCCCCGGCCAGGTCGCCGCCCCCGGACGGACCACCGTCGCCGCCTACAACGCCCTCATCGCGCACGCGACCGACAACGACCGCACCTACTGCCTCGACCCCGCCGACTCGCCGTCGGCCGCGACACTGGTCGGCCAAGCCCAAGCAGTCCAGACAGCGACCCCGATCCAGCCCGGCCAGCCCGACCCTGGCCGTGGCGGCATCTTCGCCCCCTGGGTGCTCATCCCCGGCCTGGCGACCGGTACAGCCATCCCGGCCCCTCTCCGAGTGGTTCCCCCTTCGGCGCTAGCCATGGCTCTCATGGCCCGCTCTGACACGGCGTCCGGCAACCCGAACGCCCCGGCCGCGGGGAACAACGGTGGCGGCACCGGGTCAGGCGTGTCGACCTACGCCGTCGGTCTCACCCAGCCGGCATGGTCCGACGCCGACCGGGCTCTGCTCGACGGGGCCGGCGTGAACGTGGTCCGCAACCTCGGCCCGGCCCCGAAGAACCAGGTCCAGCTCTACGGGTTCAACACTTTGTCAACGGACCCGGCGTGGTCGCAGTTGAACTGGCAGCGGCTCCGGATGGCCATCCAGGACCAGGCGACCCTGATCGCTGCCGCTGACACCGAGTTCGCCCAGATCGACGGGCAGGGCCACCTGTTCGCCAAGTTCAACGGTGACCTCTCGGCGATGCTGCAACGCTACTGGGCTCTCGGGGCGCTCTACTCGACCGACAGCCCGCCGTCGGCAGGGTCATCGTTCGTGGTTGACACCGGGCCGGCGGTCAACCCGCTGTCCCAGATCGCCCAGGGGATCGCCACGGCGGCGATCTCGGCGCACATGTCGCCGTTCGCGAAGTTCTCGCAGATCTTCTTCGTGAAGGTCCCGCTCGGCCAGCCCGTCTGAGCATCGCAGCACTGTTTCACCTCCTCCGCAGCCACACCCACCACCAGCTAGTTCGTTCGCGGCCGAGCCGCGCCCCACGTAGGAGGTTCGCCCCGTGATACTCGCCCAGTGGCTCATCACCGTCAACGTCAACGGCCAAGACCTTGGTGTCTGGAACAAGATGTCCGGCGGTGACACCCAGACGAAGATGACGAAGGAAAGGCCCGGCGGGATGGGGACCGAGACCCTCTACCGAGGGTTGGCCACCTATTCGGACGTGACCGTGACCCGCACCTACCAGCGGGTCCGGGACCACGAGACGGTCCGCCTGCTCCAGCAGCTCGCGGGGAACGCGCCGATGAACGTCGTCAAGCAGCCGCTCGACGAGAACGGCCAGGCGTTCGGGAGGCCGATCGCCTACACGGGCAAGCTGGCGATGGTCAAGCCGGGCCCGACCGACTCGGAGGCAGAAACCCTGACCACCATCGAGCTCGACATGTCCGTCACCACCGTCGCCTGACCCTGTTCTCACCGCGACGTCACCTCCGCAACCCGAAAGGAACACCTCCGCCATGTCCGATCCTTCCGCCACGGTCACCCCTGGCAGTGTGACGCTCGGCTTCTCCGAGCCCGACCCCGAACCGGCACCGCACGCCGCCGCCCGCCCTGAACATCTCGGCCAGGAGAACGACGTCGAGTCCGACGCCAAAGCCCAGCGAGCTGCGTCGGCGCTCGCCAAGATCCAGGCTCGCCGGACCGAGGGCCCCGACGTTCTCCACATCGACAAGATCGTCCCCCGACGCGAGCCGATCCCCGGTGCAGCGGTCACCTACGTCCGCTTCAGGCCGCTCGAACCGGACGTGATTGCTGACGCATGGGAACGCCGACAGAAGCGCCGTAAGGACGGGACAAGGTCGAAAGCGTGGCGGACCATGGCGTCGGCCGAGGCCCTCGTCGAGGCGTGCATCGGCGTCTACGGGGTTGTTGTCGACGGCGACGGTACTGAGATGCGCGTCTCGTACATGCCGGGCGACCCGTTCGGCGAGTGGACGAAGTTCGATACCGACCTGGCCAAGGCGATCGGGTCGAGCGCTACCGCCGGGGCCGGTGTGTGCCGGGCTTTGTATGAAACTGACGGTGACATTATGACCGTCGCCGGTGAGCTGGCTGAATGGTCCGGCACCGTGGCCCCCGACGAGGACGAGGCTTTTACCGGGAGTTAGTCAAGTCGGATGCGGTCAGGGCGGTGGCCGCCGCCGCGCTCATGGGCGTCGGCCGCCCTCTGGACTTGCTAGCTCTCCCGGAGAACAGCACCGAGTGGCTGACCGCCATAGCGGTCACGCAGGCGGCATGGGAGAAGGCCAGGGACCGGGACCGGGAGTTCGCTGTCCTCGTTGCCAACAATGTCGCCAAGGCGATGAGCGGCCGCTGACCGACGGAAGGAACGCTGCATGTCTCTTTCCGTTGATGAGGTCGTCGCCCGCCTCCGTCTTGTGGGCCGCACCGAGTTCGCTGCCGGTCTCAAAGAGGCGGCCGGCGGGCTCAAGACGATGGGCAAGGAAGGCACAAAGGCTGCCGATGACTTGTCGACCGCGGCGGGGCGGTTGAGCAAGGCCACCGCGGATGAGACGAAGGCGACCGCCACCTTGGCGAAGGCGAACTCCGACCTGGCGAAGGCGCAGGTGGAGGCCGCCGGGTCGACGTCGGGAATGGCCGAGTACCGGTTGCAGCAGAAGGCGGCCACCGCCGACCAGGCGGCCTCGGACGCTGCTCTGGCGTCGGGGGTGAAAGCATCGGCGAAGGCTGAGGCAGATGCTGCAGCGCAGTCGGAGGCGGCGTTGGCCCGCCGTACGAAGGCGATGAACAGCTTCGCGAAGATCGGCAAAGGCACCCTGCTCGGGATCGGTGCTGCCGCCGCTGCCGTCGGTTACGAGTCCGTGAAGGCGGCCACCGAGTTTCAGACAGCGATGACCCGCCTGACAACCTCTGCTGGAGAGTCGACGACAAACATCGCGATGCTGACCAAGGGCATCTATGCGATGGCCCCAACGGTCGGCGCTGGCCCGGCCGCTATCGCCAAGGGCCTGTACCTGATTGAGGGTGCCGGCTTTCATGGTGCCGCTGCGCTCGACGTGGTGAAAGCCTCGGCTCAGGGGGCAAAGATCGAAGGGTCAAACCTGGTCGACACCGGCAACGCGTTGACGACGGTGCTCAAGGATCTCAATGCGCCAGGTTCGCAGGCGGCGAACATCATGTCCAAGATGGTGGCCGCGGTCGGTCAGGGCAAGATGAGCCTTCAGGACTTCAGCGGTTCCATCCACTCGGTGTTGCCTAACGCCACCGCCCTAGGTATCAGTCTCGACCAGGTAGCCGGGGCGGTCGCCACCATGACCGCGCAGGGCATCAGCGCAGACCAGGCCACACAGAATCTGAATCACGCAATAGTCGCGTTGGCCAACCCGACGGCGGTGATGACCAAGTCGATGGCCAACTACGGAGTGTCGGCCGCTCAGATCCAGGCGGACCTCGGCAAGCAGGGTTTGACCGGCACGTACACCGAGCTCTCCCGGGCGATCCTCCAGCACATGGGACCGGCGGGTACCACGTTGCTGAACTCGTTCAACACCTCGAAGATTGCTGCTGAGGACGCGGGAAAGATGTTCGCCGGGCTCGGCCCACAGGCCCAGGGGATGGCCAAGGCTTATACCGCCGGAAGCCTGTCGCTCGGCGACTACCGCAAGGCGCTCCGGGCGCTGCCTGGCCCGCAGGCGTCGCTGGCCATGCAGTGGATGACGATGCAGAATCAGTCTCAGGGGTTCAACTCGCAGCTCCGCGCCGGCAAGCCGGCAGCTCAAACCTTCGCCGGTGCGATGGCGTCGATGACCGGCGGTCTGACCGGTCTCCAGGTCGGCTTGCATCTGACCGGTGGGCATATGGCCGACTTCGTGTCGGCGGTGGCCGCTGTGAGCGCCGCTCAAAAAAACGGGCAAGGGAATGTCGAGGGCTGGTCGAAGGTTCAACAGAACCTCGGGGTGCAGCTGTCTCAAGCGGGAGCGGCCGCGCAAGTCCTCGGTACCCAGCTCGGCATGTGGCTCATCCCCAAGATCTCCGCGGTGGTGAAGGTCGTCACCCAGGCAGTGAACTGGTTGGGCAAGCACAGCGACGCGGCCAAAGCACTCGCCGCGGTTATCGGCGGCGTGCTGGTCGTCGCTGTGGCCGCGTTTGCCGGGAACAAACTGATGGCCGGCGGCAAAGCCATCGGGTCCCTTGTCAACGGGTTCAAGCTGCTGATCCCCCTCACCCGGGCGGCCACAGTCGCCCAGCTGGCCGAGGACGCCGCCATGGACGCCAACCCGGTAGGAGCAATCATCATCGCCCTGATGGCCCTCGGGGCCGTCATCTACTTGGTCATCAAGCATTGGCATGACATCACCCAGGCAGTGAAGGACTTTATCGTCCAGCACAAGATCCTGGCCGTGATCATCGGTCTCGTGCTGTGGCCGATCACCTCAGTCATCGCCGCGATCGTCGGTGTCATCTGGGTTATCAACCATTGGGGTGAGGTCACCAAGTGGTTCTCCCATGCGTGGTCCGACGCGTGGAACTGGGTCAAGCAAGCGGCGAAAGACGTGATCGACTGGATCACCAGCCCGCAGGGCATCGGTATCCTGCTCGCCGTCCTCGGCCCGGCCGGCGCCCTGATCGTCGGGGCGGCCGAGATGATCAAGCACTGGCGGGGCATTTGGGACACCGCGAAAACGATCGTGCAGGACGCCACGAACTTCATCATCAACGTCGTGATCAACCCGTTCATCAGCTTGCTGAACACCCTCCTCGCCCCGTTCGGGGTGTCGATCGGCAAGGTCGGCAACGTCAACATCGCCGGTGCGCCGGCCCCACCGAAGACGGTCACCGGCCCGTCGACCCCTGCCGTGAAGTCGGCGGCCGGCACCGCAGCAGGACTGGCCGCTGGCGGTTTTATCCCCGCCCTGGTCGGCGGCGGGTTCATGACCGCCGGGCCCCGGGCGATCGTCGGGGAGGGCCGCTCTCAGTGGCCCGAGTTCGTCGTGCCCACGGATCCGCAGCATCGGGCCAACGCCACAGCGTTGTACGCGGCGCTCGGCGGTCACCTGATGATGGCCGTCGGCGGCACCCTCCCCACGGGCGCACCCTCCCCGGCCAAACCATCCGGCGGTGGTGGTATCGGCGGGGTCATCTCCGGGATCGCCGGTGCGGTCGGCGGGGTCGCCTCCGGTGCAGCATCGGGGGTGGCCGGCGCTGCCGGGTCGCTGGCCTCGGTTGGCGGTGGCATTGTCAGCGGGGCACTGAGCGCTGCCGGGGGGGTTGCCAGCGCCGCTATCGGTGCGGCCGCCGGGCCGCTCAAGGATGCCGCCCTGGCCATCGCCAACCATCTGCCACTCCCAGTGTTCCGCGGTGTCGCCGACAACGTCATCAACCGCATCTACACCTACGTCACCACCCTCGGCAACACACTCAGCAGCGGGCCCGCCGGTGGTGCTGGCGGGCCAGGCGGCGGTGGGGGTGCGGGAGGCGGATCCCCGTACACCGGCGGCGGCAACCTTCAAGCCTGGATCAACCAGGCCCTCACCCTGATGGGAATGCCGCTCACCTTCGGGGCCGGGATCGCCAACCTCATCTCGCATGAGTCCGGCGGGAATCCCAACGCCGTCAACAACTGGGATAGCAACGCCAAGGCCGGGCACCCATCCAAGGGTCTCATGCAGACCATCCAAGGCGTGTTCGACCAGTACGTGCTGCCCTCGGAGCGGTCCGCGGGGATCTTCGACCCGGTCGCCAACATCACCGCCGGTGTCCGCTATGCCCTCCAGAACTATGGGCCGGGGATGCTGATGGCCGGCGGTCGTCACAGCGCAGGCGGCGGCTACCTCGGCTATGGCGGCGGTGGCATCATCCCAGCGGCGATGCCACTCACGTTGCTCGACGAGGGCGGCATCATCCCCCGAGGGTTCTCGGCGGTGCTGAACAACACTGGCGCCCCCGAACCGCTCGCCCGGGTTCCGGTGGGTGCCGGCGTCGGTGCCAGTGGAGGAAGCGCCGGGACAGGTGATGCCGGAACGAACCTGGTCGTCCAGGTGGTCATCGACCGCAACGGGCGGGCCGTGATCGGCGAAGCCGTCCTTGAGCACATCGAACGGAAAATCGCCCGCAAGTAGTCGATTCTTCTCGGAGGTGACTGGTGGGACAGACCTACCTGACGATCACCCCGGTCACCCCACCTGGCGCCCCCGTGTCGGTCAACCTGGTCGGCCCTGCCCCGCTCACCCAGGTCGGCGGGTCGGCAGGCTGGCAGCTCGTCGACCGGCCCCGCAACAAAACCGCGACCATGTGGTACGGGTCCCATATCTGGCAGATCGTCGTGCCAATCCTGCTCGACAAGGGCGGCCCATCGATCGAAGCCGACTTCAACACGATCAACTCGTGGGACGCCCCCGGTCCCGGCCAGCAACGCCCGCCGGTCCTCAAACTGACCGGGCCGGTCCCCCGCGAAGACCTGGCCTGGGTGCTCCAGACGATCGCATGGGACGAGGCTGCCGACAAGGTCATCCGCGACGCCAACGGCACCCTCACCCAGGCGTCAGGCACCCTCACCTTCTACGAGTTCTCCGACCTGACCTACTCAATGATCGGAGCACCGTCGCCCGCCCAGGCCGCCCAAGTCGCCCAAGCGGCCGTGCCCGCCGCCCCGGGGGCGCCCAAGCCTGCACCGTCCACGTCCCACACCTACACGGTCCGCTCCGGGGACACCCTCTCCGCGATCGCCGCCGCCAAGCTCGGCGACTACCGCAAATGGCCGGCGATCGCCCAAGCCAACCACCTGCGCGACCCGAACTTCATTCTCCCCGGCCAAATCCTGGTCCTCCCGTGACCGCTATCGAAACGTTCTCCGAGGATGTCACGGTCGCCTCGCTGGTCCTCAACGGCACCAAAGGATCATCGGAGCTGGTCAACGCTGTCACCCAGGTCGACGTGGCCCGGTCGATCACCCAGGCGTCGACGCTGACCATCGACCTCGACGACCCGCTCAGGGCGCTGCTCGTCTCACCGATCCTCACCGTGGCGTCGATCTGTCAGATCGACGGGCTCAGCTTCACCCTCGCAGCGATCGACAAGCGCGCCGACCAGCTCAGCCTGACCTTCGAGTCGTCGACGATCCAACGGCTCCGAACCACGACCGGGGCCCTGTCGGTCGCTGCCGGCCAGGGCACCCGCACCGAGTTCGCTCAGCGGCTGGTGGCGTCGGCGGCGGGGGCGAAGATCCCGTTTCACGGCTGGCCGAAGGCGTCGCCGATCGCCGAGACCCTCACCCGGGGCACTTCGCAAACACCGAACGAGGACACGTGGACGGCGCTCACCCGCCTGGCGTCGGAGGTCCAGTGGCGGTGCTTCGAGGTTGCCGGCGAGATCTGGTTCGGTCCGGACTCGTGGCTGCTCACCCAGGCTCCCCTCGGGACGCTCAACGAGTTCGCCGACGGCGTCCAGTTCATCGACTTCACCTTCGATGTCGGCCAACCTCTGTCCACCGCCACGGTCACCGTCGTCGCCTCCAGGTGGGCGTTCCCGCCCGGCCAGATCGTCACTCTCGCCGGGGTCGGCCCGGGGAACGGGCCGTGGATCATCTCCGCCGCCGCCCGCACCCTCTACCAGCCGTTGGCGACAATCACCCTCACCCAACCACAAGCAGCCCTGCCCGAACCCGTAGCCCAGACGACCACTACCGACCCGTCCGGTGCCACCGCTGGGGCCGGCGTGGCCGGCGGGTCCGCGAAAGCGCAGCAGGCGATCGCCTTCGCCAAATCGCAGCTCGGCTTGCCGTACACCTATGGCGGCGAGTCACCTGGCCGCACCTTCGACTGTTCCGGGCTCACCCAGTCCTCCTACAGCCATGTGGGGATCAGTATCCCCAGGGTCGCCCAGGACCAGTGGAACTCGGGGCCGAAGGTCGCCGGCCCGCTGCAGCCCGGCGACCTGATGTTCTTCGGGACCGGCCCTGGCGGTGTCAGCCACGTCGGCATGTACCTGGGAGGCGGCCAGATGATCGACGCCCCTCACACTGGCGCCAACGTGCGTATCGAGGCGTGCCCGACGGTCGGCGGGCAGCACTGGGGGTCGGATGTGTTCGTCGGGGCAACGAGGCCGGCACCGTGAGCAACTTTGGCGGTGCTGACTACGGGGCCAAGCTCGCGGAGGTTATCGGCGGGCAGCGCCTGCCGACCCGCCCGTTCACCGGCCCCCAACACGCCCGGGTACTCACCGCCGGGCCAACAACGCTCACGTTCGCTCTCGTCGGTGTACCCGGTTTCGAGCAGGTCCGCTTCGGGCCGGCCCCCTACCCGCGCCCGGCGCTCCTGGCCGACGCGGGCGGGATCAACCTTCCGGCCGTCCCCCCGATCGGCACGGCGTGCATCGTCGATTTCGTCGGGTTCAACCTCGACTCGCCGTTCGTGACCCTGTTCGTGGCTTGGCCAACCCCGTGAGACTGGAGGTCCGCTGATGGCAACCGTATGGACGCTCGCCGGGCTCCTCTCCTCATCGCAGGTCGGCGCACTCGTCGACACGGTCGGGAACCCGATCGCCGGCCAGACCGTCACCCTTGTCGGCGCTGATGGGCACACCCCGGCGGCCTGTTGGACCGATCAGACCATGACCACCGCAGCGCCGAACGTGTTCCCGGTCGGCCATGCCGGCCAGTTCCAGATCTGGGTGACACCAGGGGTCTACCAGCCGGTCCTCAACGGGATCCCGCTGGAGCTGGTTTCGGTCGCCCCGAACCCGGCCGACCCGACGTTGCAGTCAGCGGTGGCGCTCGACTCGACGACCGGTGACATCGCCCCGGTCGGTTCTGCCGCGTCGGCCGGGGCGGTCAACGCGTCGGCCAGAGCGGACCATGTGCATGTGGGGGCGCAGCTCGGCGCCGCCCAGACGTTCACGAAGGACCAGACCTTCGGCGGTCATGTTCTCTCCGCGGGGACGACACCGACCGTGGTCAACGGTGCGGCGCTCGGCGCCGGGCCCCCGGCAGCGTCGGTGGCCGCAGGGTCGACCGACACGAGAGGCCAGGTGGGTCTCGGCACCGGCACCACGCCCGCCACAGGGGCGGCGGCGTCGGTCACATTCGCGGCACCGTTCGCCACGCCGCCGACGGTCATCCTCGGCCGGGGCAGCCCGACGACACCGGCCGCCCAGCCGTACGTGGTCTCAACGGCCACCACAAGCTTCGTGATCGGGTTCGCGGTCGCCCCGGCCGCCTCGCAGCCGGCCGGCACCTACCTAGTCGCCTATGTGGTGGTCGGCTGATGCCGACCGTTCCCGGCGCGGCGCTCTACACCCCCGGTGGTGGCGCCCGCACCGGTATCGCCCCGGCGGTCCCCCATTTGCGCTTCCCGTTCGGGCTCACCGTTGACGGCAGTGTCGGCGTCGTCGCCCAGGACGGCGAGGAAGAGGTCACCCAGTGCGTCGCCGTCCTTCTCCAAACGATCGTCGGATCGCGGATGGCGGTCCCCGGTTATGGGATCGTCGACCCGACGTTCGGGCGGCCCGACCCGACAGCTATCGGCTCCGCTATCACCACATGGGAACCGAGGGCGGCCGCCCAGGTGTCCGTCGTGGCCGCCGGTGACGACGGCCGAGGTTCGATCGCTGTCGCCGTCGGATTGAAAGACGTCCTGTGACGACGATCGAGACGTTCAACTATGCGGGCGGGCCAACCACGGTCGGCTCCTCGCCGGTGTTCTCCACCGAGGACGGCTACATTCTCCTGCCGGTCACCCTCGACCCCAACGAGCTGATCGCCAACGCCCTCGCGACGATCGCCACGAACCTCCCCGGATGGGTGCCCCAAGAGGGCCACCTGGAGGTGCTGCTCCTCGAGGTGGTAGCGCAGATGGTCGCCGAGACCGCCCAGGTAGCTGCGAACATGCCGCTCGCCGCGTTCCGCTATTACGGCGGACTTGTCGGGGTCCCGCCGGAGCAGGGGGCGGCGGCGACGGTGCCGACGACATGGGTGATGTCCGACAACCGGGGCTACACGATCCCGGCCGGAACCTACGTCGCCTACCCCTCTTCGGGGAACCAGTCGTTGCTGTTCACCACAGCCGCGCCGGTTGTTGTCCCGCCCGGCCAGACATCCACCGCCCCGGGAGCGGCGGTCCTCCAAGCCCTGTCGGTCGGGGCGGTCTACAACGGGGCGGCCGGGGCGTTCGACGTCTACGACGCCTTGGCATATGTGGCGGCGATCAACTCGACCGCCCCCTCGTCGGGCGGTGTCGACCCCGAGACCGACGCTGCCTATCTGGGGCGGCTTGCCGACACCCTTCAGACGTTGTCGCCCCGGCCGATCCTTCCTCACGACTTCTCGGCTCTGGCCCGCACCGTCGCCGGGGTGGCGAGGGCGGTCACCGTTGACGGGTACAACCCGGCGGACGGGTCGATGGGCAACGCCCGGATGGTCGCCGTCGCCTGCGTCGACGTCGCCGGTCAGCCGTTGGGTGCCCCGGTAGCAGCCGCGGTCACCTCCTACCTGCAGGCACTGCGCGAAGCGAACTTCGTGATCAACCTGGTCACGCCGACCTACACACCGATCGCGGTCGCCGCAACCCTCAAAGCGGCGCGGGGCTCGTCGGCGAACGTTGTCGCCGCCGCGATAACTGCCGCCATGCGCTCGTTGCTGTCCCCGGCGAACTGGGGTGGCGGGAACCAGACCCCGCCGACGTGGACGAACACCACCACCGTCCGCTACCTCGACATTGTCGGCGTGATAGCGACCGTTCCCGGTGTCGACCTCACCCAGCCGTCGGTGGTCACGCTCGGCGGGGGCCCGTCTCCGACCCTCGCCGCCGCTGACGTGTCCCTGACTGCCGGGATGGGCGTGGTCGCCCTGCCGACCGTCGGGGCTCTCAACATTTCGGTGTCCTGATGGTCTCGGCCGACTTCTACACCCGCTCCGCCCCTGCGGTGGACGCCCCGTGGGTGTCCGATGCCACCCAGCGGCTCTACGACGCGTGCGGGCCGTGGGCCGAAGCCGACCGGGCCGACCCGGCCCGGTCGCTGCTGCGATGGCTGACCGGGATCGGCGACCTGATCCAACCGCTCGACGATCTGTGCCGCGACTCCGAGGACGGCCCCGGCTGGTCACAGATCGTCGACGTCAACCGTGCCCCGACCTATGTGCTGCCATGGTTGGGGCAGTGGGTTGGCGTGATCGTCGACCCGACCCTCACAGACGCCGCCCAGCGAACCCAGATCGAAACTGAGCAGGGGTTCGCCAGGGGGACCGTCGCCGCTCTCGTCGCCGCCGTCCAGCCGTACCTGACGAACCGCAGAGTTGTCCATGTCGTCGAACGCGACGGCGGCCCTTACATGCTGACCGTGGTCGTGTTCACCCGCGACCTGGCCGGGGGGCGCTGGTCCGATCTGATCGGGAACCATCCGACGTGGGCCGCTGTCGAGGCGTTCTACCCGACATGGCAGTCGATTCTCGGCGACGTCGACACCGACCTGCTGTCCGCCCTGGCGGCGGCGAAACCGGCCGGGCTGATCCTCAAGCTGCTCATCTCGTCCGGTGGGACGTGGGCCGATGTTGAGGGCAACTTCCGGACATGGGGCCAGGTTGTCACCGATTTCGCCACATGGAACGACCTCATCAACTGGGCACCGCCCAGCTAAAGGAGCCTCCGCCTTATGACGATCACGACCGCCAGGCTCGCCCTGCCTGAACCGCAGCCGACCGATCAGCCGAACGGGCCCGCACAGATCGGCGCTCTCGCCCAGGCCCTCGACTCGATCTGTGTGGTGAAACTGGCCGGGCTGCTCGCCGCGAGGCCGGCCCCGGCGGTCGACGGACGGTTCTATGAGACGACCGACGCCGGCCCGGTGCAGTTGTTCTACGACACCGGCTCAGCGTGGATCACGATCGGCCAAGGGAACGTCGTCACCGCGAAGGGTGACCTGGTGGTCGGGATCGGCCCGCAGACGGTCGCCCGGCTCGGGGTCGGCGCCGACGGCCAGGTGCTTGTGGCCCGATCCACCTCTACTGACGGGGTTGACTGGGAGGTCCCGACGGCCGGGACGCTGGCCGGGTCGGCCGCGATCACGACCTACACCGAGCGGCTGGTCACGCTCAACCCGGCCACCTCGACACCGTCGGTGGACCTGACCCAGGGCAACGAGTTCGCGTTGGTGCTCAACGCCAACGCCACGGTCACGGTGGTCAACGTCCCGTCGACGGCCGGGGTGCGGATCTCGCTCGGGGTGACTGTCACCCAGCCGTCAGCCGGCGGCCCGTACACGGTCACGTGGCCGGCGAGTTTCGACTGGGGCGGCTACGGAGTCCCACCCCTGTCGGGGGCAGGGAAGACCGACGAGTTCGGGTTCGTGACCGACAACGGCGGCGGCACCTGGCGTGCCCATCTGACCGGACCCGGGTTCTGATGGGTCTCGGCCTCCGGCTCGGTTCCCGGCCTCAGATGCCGGCACCGGTCACGCTCGCCTACACCGGCGCCGCCCAGACTGTCACCGCCCCCTACGGGGCGCAGCACGCCACGCTCACCCTCACCGGGGCACAGGGCGGCAACCCGTCCGCTGGCAGCATCCCGGGCGGCAAGGGCGACCGGACGGTCTGCACGGTCCCTGTGGTCGCCGGGGCCACCTATCAGGTCAACATCGGCGGCCAAGGTGGTGGCGACACTGGCGCCCCCGGTTGGAACGGCGGCGGGACCGGGCAGGCGAACGGTTCCGCCGCAGGCGGCGGCGGCGGAACCGATTTCCGTTCCGGTGGGACAGCCCTCGTCAACCGGATCGCTGTCGCTGGCGGCGGCGGCAGCTCCACTTATGCCCCCGACTACGGAGGCTATGGCGGCGGCGGGACAACCGGCGGCGGAAGTAGTTTCAACGGTGGCGGCACCCAAACGTCCGGTGGCATCCCGTACGGCTATCCGCCCGGCGCCGGACAGTTCGGCCAGGGCGGATCATCGACCGGCTCCACCACCGCGACCGGTGCCGGCGGGGGCGGCTGGTACGGCGGTGCTGGTGGCGGAACCTCCGGCGGCGGCGGCGGTTCCGGGTTCACGTCCGGCACCGGCGCGTCGATGACCAACGGTGTCCAAGCCGGGAACGGCACGGCGGCGATCACTTGGTCCTGACCGGCACCGCCGGCTGATCCCCCGCTCAACATCCCCGCAGTTTCGACCCAGCAACCCAAAAAAGGAACCCCCAATGTCCAACCCTGCAGACCCGCAGACCCAGATCGTCGACTTCGAGACGGCAGTGACCGCCGAGACCGACAAGATCGAAGCGGAGTACGCCGACCTCGCCGCCAAGGTGAAGGCAGACGCGGCCGCGTCCAAGCCGCTCGACCTGTCCGGCCTCGACGCGTTCAAGTCCCGCCTCGCCGCGGATGCCGCCTCGTGGAAGGCCGCCCAGACGACCACGCCACCCACTGCAGGCTCTGGCGCAGTCGTTCCGCCCGCCGCGCCGACCCCCCCGGCCACCCAGCCGCTCGCCGACCCCGCGTCCGGGTTGGCAGCGTCGGCGACGCCGACCACCTCAGCGCCTCCCACCGCCGTCGCAGCCGACGGCGGTCCCGTGGTGCCCCCGGACCCGACGAACCCCGGTGTCGCCGCCACCCAGAGCGCTGTGGCGGCGCAGGGGGCGACGGTCACGTCGAACGTGCCTGGTACGCCTGCTGGTAGCGGCGACACGACCGCTCCGGTCACCGCGCCCGGTTCGACCGTCCCCGCCACCGAGCCGGCCAAGCCTGCCGACACCGGCGCTGCCCCGGCCGCCTCGCCCGCCGCCCCGACCGCCCCGACCGCCGCCCCGGGCACCTCGACGC
>JALYVP010000308.1 GCA_030853185.1 Actinomycetota bacterium
CGCCATCCTGCTGGTGATCATCGCGGTGATCATCATCCTCATCCTGGCGGCCAACACCAAGAGCCCCAACAGCCCGGCGACGACCACCACCACCCCGACGACGGCCCCGGCCACCACCCCCCAGACAACGGTGCCGAGGACCACCACGACGACGGTGCCGAGGACGACGACCACCACCAGGGCGACGACCACCACGACGCTCCCGACGCCGACCACCACGACGCTCCCGACGACGCCAACCACGTGAGCAGCGGCGGGAGCACCTTGGGTGGCCACTGCCGACAGAGGTGGAGAGCTGAGCCATGACCGCCGGAATCGGACCGGTGGAGGCCCTGGAGCGGATCGCCTACCTCCTCGAGCGGTCGAGGGAACCGACGTACCGGGTCCGGGCGTTCCGCCGGGCCGCCGACGCGGTGCGGGAGGCTGGCGACGAACAGACGGCGGCACTGGCGGCTCAGGGCCGGCTGCGGGAGCTGCGAGGGATCGGCGACAGCACCGCCCGGGTGGTGACCGAAGCCCTCGCCGGTGAGGTCCCGGTGTACCTGACACGCCTGGAGGAGGCCGGCGGCGACGAGGCCGGAGCGGGCGAGGCAGACGACCCTGCCGTCGTCGCCATGGTCGCCGCCCTGGTCGGCGACTGCCACAGCCATTCGGACTGGTCCGACGGGGGCAGCCCCATCGAGACCATGGCGGCAGCGGCGGCGGGCCTCGGCCATCAGTACTGGGCGCTGACCGATCACTCCCCCCGCCTCACGGTGGCCAATGGCCTGTCCGCTGACCGCCTCCGGCGCCAGCTCGACGTGGTGGCCGAGCTCAACGAGACGTCCCCCGTGCGGATCCTGACCGGGATCGAGGTGGACATCCTCGATGACGGGAGCCTCGACGCCGACGACGAGCTCCTTGACCGCCTGGACGTGGTGGTGGCCTCCGTGCACTCCAAGCTGCGCATGGACCGGACGCCCATGACCGATCGCATGGTGCGGGCGGTGGGCAATCCCCTGGTGGACATCCTCGGGCATTGCACGGGCCGGATCGTGGTCGGCAAGGGCCGGCCGCCGTCCTCGTTCGACGCCGAGAAGGTGTTCGCCGCCTGCGCGGCGGCGGGGACGGCGGTGGAGATCAACTCGCGACCGGAGCGCCTGGACCCGCCCGACGAGCTGCTGGCCGTGGCCGCCGGCCTCGGGGTGTCGTTCACCATCGACACCGACGCCCATGCCCCCGGTCAGCTGGCCTGGCAGCGCTACGGGGCGACCAAGGCGGTGGCGTGTGGCATTGACCCGTCCTCGGTGGTCAACACCTGGGGCCTGGACCGGTTCCTGGCCTGGACGGTCGATCACGGCGCCAGGTAGAGGCGACTACGGGGATTGAGGGGCTCCGATCCCGGGCAGGACGACGGTGCAGGGCACCGGCTGGGTCTGCGCAGGGTCCAGGGCGTTGAGGACGCCCTGGGCGGTCGGGATCGAAGGCCATGGTGACGTGCTCGGAGAAGTCCAACGGGCACTGGTCCTGAACCACGATGTTGGTGGCGTTGGGGGCGTGGAGCTGGCCCGATGTGTAGGGCGTGACGGCCTCGTCGTACCGGGTCATGATCGTGGTGTAGGCGACCCCGGGCACAGCCGCGCTGCCGTCGGCGTAGAGGTGCTCGAGAACGGGGAGCCGGTAAGGAACTCCTGGCACGACCCGCAGCCAGAGGCGACGGCGCTCTCGAAGGGTTGGGCGAGCGCAGGGAGTGCCGTCTCGAAGGCCTGGAGGAGGGCGTTGAGGCCGCCGAGGGTCGTTCCCTGGTCGAGCGGCGAGATGGCGACGTAGGTGGCCACCATCATCCACGCCATCGATGACGGCGAGCGGGCCGCCTTGCGTGAGCGGTTCCGGAAACCTCCCGGTGGAGCCGGGTGACCGAGGCCCGCCGTACCGTCTGGCAGGCTGGGACGCGTGCCGACGCTCTCCGAAGATCTGCGCCGACGCGGTCTCGTCCACCAGATGACCCACCCCGACCGGCTCACCGCCCTCCTCGATGGCCGGGGGATGGTCGGCTACATCGGCTTCGATCCGACCGCAGACAGTCTCCACGTCGGTCACCTCCAGCAGATCTGCCTGTTGCGCCGCCTGGCCGACGCCGGGCACCGGCCCATCGCCCTGATCGGTGGGGGAACGGGCATGATCGGCGACCCCTCGGGCCGGAGCGAGGAGCGCAACCTTCTCGATCACAACGAGATCGCCTCGAACGCCAAGGGGGTCGCCGTCCAGCTGGGCCGATTCCTCGACTTCGGGCCGGGGGAAGCGATCCTGGTCGACAACGTCGACTGGCTGGGCCAGGTAGCGCTCATCGACTTCCTCCGCCACGTGGGCAAGCTCTTCAGCGTCAACGAGATGGTGCGGAAGGACTCCGTGCGTGTCAGGTTGGAGGGCGCCGAGCAGACCCTCTCGTTCACCGAGTTCAGCTACATGCTCCTGATGGCCTGGGATTACGTCCAGCTGTTCGATCGCTACGACTGCACCCTGCAGTTGGGGGGCAGCGACCAGTGGGGCAACATCACCGAGGGCATCGACCTGGTCCGCCGCAGCCGGGGGGCCCAGGTCTTCGGCCTGACATCACCGCTGGTGACCAAGGCGGACGGTACCAAGTTCGGCAAGACCGCCACCGGCACCGTGTGGCTGGACGACAAGCGGACCAGCCCTTACCAGTTCTTCCAGTTCTGGTTCGGGACGACGGATCCCGAGGTCGGGCCCCTGTTGCGGCGGTTCACCTTCCTCGAGCTCGAAGAGCTTGACGCCCTGGACCGGTCGGTGGCCGAGCACCCAGAGCGCCGTGACGCGCAGCGGACCCTGGCCCGGCAGGTGACCGCCCTGGTGCACGGGGTCGACGAGGCGGCCCGGGCCGAGCGGGCAGCCGAGGTGCTCTTCACCGAGGACGTCGCCACCCTCGATCTGGTCACCTTGACCGCTGCGCTCTCCGACGCCCCGACGACGGCGGTCGACGCCGACGAGATCGCCGGGATGGACCTGGTGGACGTCCTGACGCGGAGCGGCCTGAGCCCGTCGCGTCGCGATGCCCGCCAGCAGCTCGGCTCCGGAGCCGTGTGGGTGAACAACCGCCGGCAGGGCGAAGGCGCCACCCTGTCGTCGACCGACGCCCTCCACGGCCGCTACGTCATCCTTCGACGGGGCCGGAAGACGATGCACGTCCTCGCCGTCAGGGGACACTGAGCATCCGTTTGTCGTGTCGGCGACGGTGGCGGCGCGAATCTCGATGGTCGTCCCCTCAGTCATCGGTGTCCTCCAGGGCGCGGCGAAGGGCGACAGCGATAGCGGCCGCCTCGGCCTCATCGGCATAGCGGATCCGGGGCCACAGAAAACCCCGCAGGCCGTCCTTGCGACGCCGGGGGATCACATGGAGGTGGACGTGGGGGACACTCTGGCTAATTTCGTCGTTCAGTGCGAGGAACGCCCCTTCGGCGCCCAGGGCCGGCCGCATGGCGGCGGCGATGCGCCGCCCCAGCCCCCAGATCGACGCCGCCTGCTCGTCGGTCAACTCGGCCAGGGTGGCGATGTGGGGGCGGGGGATGACCAGGGTGTGGCCGGCAAAGACGGGGCGGTTGTCCAAAAAGGCCAGCAGGTCGGGCTCGTCGGCCACCAGGTGGCCGGGGATCTCACCATCGCGGATGCGGTCGAAGATGCAGGTGGGCAATGTCCTCCCCGGAGCTCGGTTGGGTCGGCGTCAAGGCTCGCGCGACGATGCAGGGATGAGCCACTCGTCCGTACCGTTCACCTCCGGCCCACCAGAGACCGTGCTGAGCCCCCCGCCGGCGGACGCCGCTGAGGCCCTGGCCGCGGCGCTGGCCCGGCCCGTCACCGAGCGGCGGGCCGCCCTGTCGGCTGTCGCCGCCGCCCGGCCCCGCTTCCTC
>JALYVP010000062.1 GCA_030853185.1 Actinomycetota bacterium
CCCTGGGCCCGGCCCGGCTGCTGGTGTCGGGCAGCGCCGCCCTCCCCACCCCGGTGTTCGATGCCCTCGAGGCCGGCAGCGGGCACGCGCCGGTCGAGCGCTACGGCATGACCGAGACCTTGATCACCCTCAGCGTGCGCGCCGACGGCCGCCGCCGCCCCGGGTGGGTCGGGCACCCCCTCGCCGGGGTGGAGACGCGGCTGC
The DNA here is from genome assembly GCA_030853185.1 of Actinomycetota bacterium. Taxonomy (GTDB): domain Bacteria; phylum Actinomycetota; class Acidimicrobiia; order Acidimicrobiales; family Palsa-688; genus JALZAH01. The sequence continues at coordinate 205 of JALYVP010000062.1, forward strand.
GAGGTGACGACGGTCGGGCGGTGCCGGCCGACGGGGAGAGCATCGGTGACCTCGAGGTCCGAGGGCTCACCGTGATGACCGGCTACCTGAACCAGCCCCCCGACGCCGAATCGCCGTTCACGACCGACGGATGGTTCCGTACCGGCGACGTGGCCTGCATGGACGGGGACGGCTATCACCGCCTCCTCGGGCGGCGCAGCACCGATCTGGTCAAGTCCGGCGGCTACCGGATCGGGACCGGCGAGGTGGAGGCGACCCTGCTGGCCCATCCCGGGGTCCGGGAGGCAGCCGTGGTCGGTGCCCCCGACACCGACCTGGGCGCCGTCCTGGTCGCCTTCGTCGTCGCCGACGGCGTCACCGGCGGCGAGCTCATGGACTTCGTGGCCGGTGAGCTGGCCGTCCACAAGCGCCCCCGGCGGGTGGAGCTGGTCGATGCCCTGCCCCGAAACGCCATGGGCAAGATCAACAAGTCGGCCCTCGCCGACTCCTGAAGGAGGAGCCATGGATCTGCAGCTGGCCGGCAAGCGGGCCATCGTCACCGGAGCCAGCCGGGGCATCGGCAAGGCCGTCGCCGCGTCCCTGCTGGCGGAAGGCGCATCGGTGGCGGTCGTCGCCCGCCACACCGAACCCCTCGAGGATGCGGCCAGAGAGCTCGGAGGCCGCGGTGGCCACGTCATTCCCCTGGTGGCCGATACCGGCGACGATGACGCCGTCCACACCATGGTCGCCGCCGCTGTCGCGGCTCTCGGAGGCATCGACATCCTCGTCAACAACGCCGCCACGGCGGCGGGGCAGTCTCGACCCCCGAAGGTGCTCGAGCTCGGCACCGATGCCCTCCTGGCGGAGATCAACGTGAAGGTCATGGGCTACATCCGGACCATCCGGGAGGTCGCCCCCCATCTCATGGCCGCCGGTGGGGGTCGCATCGTCAACGTCGACGGGCTCGGCTCCCGGCTCACCGGTTCGGTCGCCACCTCGATCCGCAACGCCGGCGTGGTGGCGCTGACCAAGAACGCCGCCGACGAGCTGGGCGCCCACGGCATCGGCGTGACCGCCGTCAGCCCCGGGCTGGTCCGCACCGAGGCCACCCCTGGGGTCCTTGAGGCCCGCGCCGCCGAGAGCGGGGCCAGCGCCGAGGAGGTGGAAGCCCAGATCGGCTCGACCTACGCCATCGGGCGCATGGTCACGGCCGCCGAGGTCGCCACTGTGGTCACCTGGCTGGCATCGCCGCTCAGCGTCGCCATCACCGGCGACACCATTCCCTGCGGCGGCGGCGTCCGCGGTGCCATCTACTACTGAGGGTGCTCCGCCAAGCGGCTACTGTGTCCCCCTCCAGGGTCGGTGCCCGAGTGGCCAAAGGGAGCAGACTGTAAATCTGCCGGCACAGCCTTCGGAGGTTCAAATCCTCCCCGGCCCACCACTACGAAAGCCCAGCTCAAAGGGGTGTATCCCCCGGCGGTCTGGGCTTCGATCGTCCCCGGCGGGGGCGCCGGTAGCCATTCCGGTAGCCATTCCGGTAGCCATTGCTGACGCGCTCCGGAGCCCTCCGGAGCCTTTGCTGGCGCGGTCCTCGCCTCTGGGCGAGGGGTGGCCAGCGGGGCCACGGAGGGGGGTCATGAGCACTCCGGACAACACTCAGAGCAGCTTCCTCGCCGCCGTGCCAGGTCCGACAGGCAGAACAGCTGCGGAGCTCGTCACTCGTATCGAAACCCGTCTGGGGGGGACCCTCGCTGCGCTGGAGGGTCTTCGTGGGGAGGTGGCCGCTCTGGCGGCCCTGGCCCCAGCGCCGCCTCCGCCGGCGGGAGCCGTCGCTCCTAGGCTGCTGACCGTCCGCCAGGCGGCAACGGCCCTGGGCGTCGGCGCCTCCACCGTGCATCAGTTGATCCGCACAGGAGACCTCGGGTCGCGCAAGATCGGCGGTTCGCGGCGTATCCCGGTAGCGGACCTCGACGCCTTCATTGCCCGCCTGCCGGATCACCGGATCGGGGCCTGACTTGGCTCGCCGCGCCCATGGAGAGGGTTCGATCTACCAGACCCCAGACGGCTCGTGGCACGGATCGATGAACCTTGGTGCCGGCGCGGACGGAAGACGGACTCGCCGGCATGTCCGAGGCAGGACCCAAAGCGAGGTGCGGAGGAAGCTCGACAGGCTCAAGGGGGATCGCGCGGCCGGTGCCGACCTGACGGTTACGCACGAACTGACCGTCGGGGAGTGGACAAAGACGTGGATTGAGATCGTCGAGCGGACACGCCGGCCGTCGACGGCCAAGACCTACCGGACGCACCTCAAGTACCTGGAGCCCCTTCGCCGGCTTCGTCTCGACCGGGTCACCACTGAGCACATCGAGAGCGTGTACATCGGCCTGGCCGCCCGCGGCGTGCTCCCGATCTCGATCCAGGGCGTCCACCGGACCTACCGGTCTTGCTTCGGGGAGGCGGTCAAGCGAAGCAAGCTGGCCCGCAGCCGGTGACAGCCGCCCGGCCGGGCAGAGCCGAGGAGCAGGAGGTCCTCCCGCTCACCTTGGACGAGGCCCGCTCCATCCTGGTAGTGGCGTCGGGACGCCGCAACGGCGTCAAGTGGGACATCGCTCTTGCCTTGGGCCTGCGCCAAGGCGAGGTGCTCGGGCTCCAGTGGGACGACGTTGACATCGAGGCCGCCACCCTCCGAGTGCGGCGCGCTCTCCAGCAAGGCAAGTGGCGACATGGCTGCGACCACCCCGAGGAATGCAGTCCCCGGGCTCAGAACTGCGCCATGGATCGGGCGCTGGGGACGGTGCGCGTCCGGTACACGAGGGGTGGTGGCGTTGTCATCTGCTGTCCTAACCCGACCGTCGGCGGTCGCCCGATCAGGAGGGTTTTGTCGACGGGCGATCAGGACGGTCGCTCGGTGGCTCATTCAGGGAGGGGTGTCCATTCGACGCCGTTGGTGGTGTGCCAGAAGGTCGGATTTGTGTGGCTGAGCATGACGACACCGGTCTTCGGGCTGCTCATGTCGATGGTGCACTGGTCGGTGTACTTGTTGATGGGCACGGTCCACGTTCGGCCGCCGTCGCTCGTCTCGATCAGACCGAGACGGCCGAGGCAGAAGTAGGCGTTCGTGGCGGACACGGCAACCAGGGAGCCGTCGAAGGCGTAACCGAAGCTGGGGATGTTGCCGACATCGGGGTTCGGTTGATCCAGGACTGATGCCACTTCCGTCCACGTCCGGCCTCCGTTTGAGGACCGGTAGACGGTCTTCTCCTCTGAGCCGGCTGACGCCGATCCGGCGCAGATGAGCCACATGCTGTCCAGGCTGGTCGCTGCGAAGTGGTCACCCTGGGCTGGCGCGTTGAGGTTGCCGGCGTCGGGACAGATGGGAACTCTCGAGCCAGCGGCTCGTGACCACTGGTCGCCGCGGTCAGTGGTCTCCTCCAACGTGGCCCCTACGAGAGCGTACGCGGTGGTGGTATCAACACGGGAGAGCATGCCGGCTCCGGCGGGCACGACGGATTCGGCCTTGCGCCAGGTGGCCCCGCCGTCGTTGGAGACCACGAGGTGGGTGGCGGTCGGGGTGCCGGCGACCGATCTGGTGCCGGCGGTGCCGTCAGTGAGCACCCAGACGCTCTCTCCGAGAGGGAGCACATCGGTGACGTCGGAGATCCCCGGCACTGCCGACCATGTCCGCCCGGCGTCGCTTGTAGAGAAGAGGTTCGGGGTTGACGACGTGCCGGTCGGTTCGGCGGCCCACGCCCATCCCTGGTCGGGCGTTGTGAAAGCGACGGCCGCAATCCCGGCGAAAGGCGCGAACGCTGACTCGGTGACGGTCACGGTCCAATGGCCGCCGCCATCAGTCGTGGACGCGATTCCGGTGCTGGTGCTGGTGGCGGAGGGCTCGCTGATGACGGCGTAGCCCCGCTCGAGCGTGGGGAACGAGAACGCGCTGCTGATATCGACCGACGGCACAGGCTGGCCCACCACGACTGGCGGCGGAACCGTCGTCGTCGGAAGTGGTTGGTCCCGGATCGGGGCAAGCGTCGTGGTGGGAGGACCGGTCGATACGGGGCTGGGGCGCAGTCGAAATCCCCGAGCGTCCCGGGTTGGGTTTCACCCACTTCTCACACATCGCTGGGATCGAGGACTACCGAGAGTTGTTCGCCGGCGAGCCCGTTGACGTCGAGTGGGGCAACGACATGGCCCAAGACGGCTGCCACTGGTCAGTTGCCAAGGTGTGGGCCGTCGACCGGACCTGACCCGGTGTCACCCAGACCCCTTCGGTTCGGCCGCCGCCTTCCTAGCGGCGCCTTACACGGCGGGCCTCGCATAGCCGGTCGGCGGCGAGCCGTCAGCGTGTTTGGGCCGGCGGCGGCCGTCGACTCTGATTGACATCCTGGCGGCTGGCGGCACCGTCACCGGGCGAGACGCCCCGTGCTTCCGTCGGATCCTTCCGTGCCGATGCCGCCCGGCGGCGGCGGTCTGGCACGCTTCGGCCACCCTTGCTCGTCCGGACCCAAGCTGAGCGGACTGCCTGACGGTCACGAGAGACCGCTGCCGATGACTACGACCCGGTGGAGAGTCGCAGAACCGAAACCGGCAGGGTCGGGGTGTTTGCCAGCCGGTGATCGTCGGTCAGCAACTGGGCGCCGAGGTGCTCGGCAAGCGCGCCGTACGTGGCGTCAGCGAAGGTGATGTTGTGGCGATGCTTCCACGCGTCGGCAAAGAGGGAGCGGACCTGGGCAACCCGTAGTGGCCAGTCGGCGAGCTGCCGGAGAGCTTGGTTGACCTGTTCGGCAGTCAGAATAGTGTTGAGGTCCCAGCGACGTAACACGGTCCCCACCTCAAGGTAGAAAGTCTCGGGAGCCCAGGGAGCACTGTCCGCAGGTAGGAGACGGCGTAGCGCTCGGCCCCGGGTGGTGTCGGCGACCAGCTCGACGCCGGCCGAAGCGTCGATGACGACCGGGGTCACACCTCGCCGGCAGCGCGTGCCTCGGTGAGGGTCTGGGCGGCGGTCACACCCAACTCAATCGGCTCACCCGCCTGCAGCTGATCGAGCCAGGCAGTGAATGCTTCGGGAGTGACCTCGTCGTCGGGATTGACGACGACGACGGCCGGGCTGATGGGTTGGTGGTCGGCACGGCGAGCCATGAACCATGAGATTACCCCCGGCCTGATCCGTCTCCACCGGGCCCGGTAGCCATTCGGTAGCCATCCATGTCTCCACGAGGTAGATTCAAGAGGTGATGGCTCCGGCAAAGCTGCAGGTCACAGCACATGTCGGAGCATCTCAGAGCCTTGGGCCACAGACTGTAAATCTGCCGGCACAGCCTTCGGAGGTTCAAATCCTCCCCGGCCCACTGGCACCAAAGCCCAGCTCAAAGGGGTGTATTCCCCGGCGGTCTGGGCTTCGATCGTCCTCGGGGGACGGCGCGGTAGCCATCGCTGGCGCGTCCTGGAGTCCTGTGGAGCTGTTGCTGGCGTACAACTCGGTCCAAGGGTTCGTCGCCACTGGACGCCCGGTTGCGAGCCGGTAGCCCTCAGCGTGGTTGCCAGCAGTGATCCAGGGCCGTTCGATCGTCAACCAGAGCAGCTCGTCGGCATCCCAGGCGCGTTGCCCACGCGACGCCAGGTGCGATCGCTTCCAGCTCGCGAACCAAGCTGGCGAGTAGGTCCCCTGGGTTCACAAAGGTTTCGTCGGAACCGAGGCTGCTGCGACGTCGTCAGTGATCACCTGGACATAGGCGCCCACGAGGCGAGACGCGTCGCCTGTAAAACGGGCCAGGTCCCGATACCCGGGATCGTCACTGTGGACGACAATCATACCCGTCGGCGGCAACGCAGACCGAGCCGAAGCGGTGCCATGAGGCAAGCTCGCGAAGCTCGAAGCGCTTGGCCGCGACCTGCAAAGCGGCCTGGTCCCCGTCTGCGATGGGGCATCACGATCCGAGCCAGATCGACGGCACCACGAAGCCGTGACGGGCGACGAGGATGGCGATCAGATGACGGGCCTCCCGCAGGGTCCGGGCTCGTACGATCTCGGTACGCGTGGTTCCACTGAATGCAACGGATCGGGCGCTCGGGACGGTGCGGGTCCGGTACACGAGGGCTGGCGGCGTATCGTCCCACCCGTCGTGGACGGCGTCGGCCAGACCTTGACAGGCGTCGAGCAGCGGATCGTCGTCAGGACCCGGCAGGTCCACTCGGCCTGTGTTGATGCGGTCGTCGAGGCCCAGAGCGTCCAGGACTCCCTGATGAGTGAGATGCAGGGTCGGCCCCTCGACGGTGAACTCGACGAGGTAAAGATCGCCGTCTGCGGGACTCAGATAGCGGCCGGGGAAGCGTTCGCAGCAAGCCGCCACCGGTCGGTTGGCGGCGTAGCGCACCCGGAATCGTCCCGTGGCCGGGTCGAAGCGGTGCCTGGGTGTGGTGAACGGCTCCCAAGTCCACAGTTCGGGATGCTGACCGTCGATCCGCCACCATGATCCGGCGATCCTCTCGGTACGCAGCCCGACGGGGCGTGATGCTGGGAACTGCCTCAGGACTGGTCTCCGGCCATGCGGATGAGCCGCACGGGCAGGTCGGTGTCCCCGCCAGCGAAGAGGTCGGCGAGGCTCCGCCCGTCCAGGTCGGATCGAGGCGTCGTCATCGCGGCGTCGGCCGCCCGGGGGTCTGAGGTGACCTCGCCTAGAGCAGCGAGCACCCGATCGAGATCGTCCCTTGCCTCCCTCCGGTCCGGATCGAACTGCCAGGTCGGGTGCAGGACGGTCCTGCCCTCCTTCACCCCGAGCAGCCTGCCCCGCCGCCGCCGACGGTCGACCGCCTTGCGGTCCGAGATCGAGTCGATGAGCGTTACCACCTGGGAGGTGGTGAGGGCTCGTTGGGCCAGGTCCGACCGGCGATGAGTCTGGCGGCGGCGGTTGATCGTTCGCACGCCGACCATGACGCCCTCATCCACCTCGGCGAAAGGGTCCCCGTCCTCGTTCCCCTCGGCGAGCAACTCAAGCGCCTCGGCCAGATGCGGATTCTCTCTCGCTTTGATCCGGAGGCGATCGAGAGCCTCGTCAGCGGTGGTCGTGGTCATGCCAAGATTCTAGCCCTAGTCGTCTACAACGTCTACAGTCACCACGAGCCCGACGGTATGTTGACAGGGTCCCACCGCTGCCCGCGGTAGCCATTTGCTGACCGGCTCTGGAGCCGTGGAGTCGTTGCTTGCGGGCGCCCTTGCCTCTGTGCGAGCGTGGCCACGGGGGCGGCGGAGGAGGGTCATGAGCACTCCGGATATCACCAGGGGCAGCTTCCGCTCACGACGCCCGCCACACCGCGGCAACAACGCCGCCGCGTTGGCGTCGCTCTCGGCTCTGCCTCAGCGATCGAAGGTAGCGCTGAGGCTCAGCGGCGCGTCCGACGTCTGGAACGCCCGCACCTCCCACGTGTGGTCCTGCTCGAGCGCCACCTTGATGTACCTGTCGGCCCCGCTGGTGGCCAGCGTGCCCGCCAGCGCATCCAGCACGCGCTGCTGGGTGCGCGGCAGGTGCAGGCCCAGCTCCGGCTCCCGGTGCAGGCCGTGGCGGAACTCGGCCAGGTCCGAGGCCCGGGCGGTGGCATCGTCGAGTGCGCTCATGCCGACGTTCTACCCGGACAGCGGCGAACAGGTGCTGAGTCGTCCTGTCCGATCTCTCAGCCGAGGGCGGCGGCCAGGCTGGTCGCGCCCCAGTGGGGGGCAGCGCCGGGGATCGCGGCCAGGTAGGCGGCCTGGGCCTTGACGTCGAGACCGTGGGATTCGGAGAGCCCGGTGGCCAGGGTGGCCAGGTAGGCCAGGCTGGGGGTTGAACAGTCGACGTCGGCCATGGCCCACGGGGCGGTGAAGGTTGCCGTAGGGACGCCGTCGCGCTCGCCGCCGACCACCAGGGTTCCGTAGCGGCCGGAGGTCATCTCCACCCGGTCGCCGACCGCCAGGGCCGGCAGGCTGGGAACCGTTCCGGGTGCTCCACCCAACTCCTGGGCCATGACGTCGGTGAACTGCTCGCCGGTCAGGAGGTACCCGCGAGCGAGCGTCGACGCCGGTAGGTCCGGATCGTAGAGGGCCACGCCTCCACCCCACATGGCCGACGTGCCGGCAAAGTAGACCTGGCCGGGCAGGGTCAGAGCGGCATCGGCCCGCGGCGCAGAAGGATCGCGGGCGCCCCGGTTGGGTCGCCGGGCACCGGGGGGGGTCCCGCCGGTCAGGTAGCAGCTGAACCGGGTCCAGGACAGGTTCGACCCGTAGGACACGTACCAGATGGCGCCGGCCGGGTCGGGCACGCCCGCACGCTACTGCCAGCGGTGACGGCGACGTATTTCTCGTCCCGCCCGTCGGAGAGGGGGCCTCCCGTTCGACAATGAGGGCGTGAGGTCATCCGCAGCGGCCGCCTCGACGGCCGATCCCCGCCAGGATCTGCTCGACCTCTATGACCGGGCCCTGCCCCAGGTGTACGGCTACCTCCTGGCTCGATGCGGGCGGGCGGCGGTGGCGGAGGACCTCACCGCCGAGACGATGCTGGCCGCGGCCGCCGCCATCGAGCGCATCGACCCGCCGCCGATCTCGGTGCCCTGGCTGATCGGCGTGGCCCGCCACAAGCTGGTCGACCATTGGCGCCGCCAAGAACGCGAGGAGCGGGGCCTGCGAGCCGTGGGGGAGGACGACGAGGTCCACGAGGACCGCTGGGACGTCCGCCTCGACGCCCTGCGGGCTCGTCAGACCCTCGCTGCCCTCGGGCCCCACCATCGCAGCGCCCTCACCCTGCGCTACTTCGACGATCTTCCGGTCCCGGAGGTTGCCCTCCTGCTCGACCGCACCGTGCACGCCACCGAGGCCCTGCTGGTGCGGGCCCGGCTGGCGTTCCGCCGGGCCTACGAGGCGGGAGGCGGCGAGGATGGCTGACCCGTTCGCGGGCCTGCGTCCGCTCGAGGCACCGGCGGCCCCCGATCCGGTGTTCGCTGCCCGCCTCCTCACCCGGCTCGAGCGTGCCCTGTACCCGAGAGGAGATCCCATGTCCGCCCCGACCGCCGACGATTCGACCGAGGTGGCGACGCCTGGCGTTGTCGCCTATCTCATCGTGAGCGACGCCCGCCGGGCCCTGGACTGGTATGCCGAGGCGTTCGGCGCCCGGCTCCGGGGAGACCCGATGGTGACAGACGATGGCCGCATCGGCCACAGCGAGCTCGAGGTCGCCGGCTCGGTGATCTACCTGGCCGACGACCCGTCCGGGATGGCCTCGGTGGGGGCGCCTGAACCAGGAAGAGCGACGGCCGTCAGCCTGGTCGCGACGGTCGGCGATGTCGACGCCGCCGTCGCCCGTTCGACCGCGGCGGGGGCCGAGCTGGAACGACCAGCCTCGGACCACCCCTACGGTCGAAACGCGGTGATCCGTGACCCCTTCGGGCATCGCTGGATGCTGTCGGGCCATCCGGTGGGCGCCGGCGCTCCGAACGGCGAAGCGGCCCGCCAAGGCGACGTGGGCTACGTCTCCCTGTGGGTTCCCGACGATCAGGTCTCCGCCGACTTCTTCGCCTCGGTGCTCGGGTGGCGCTACACCCCGGCGGCCAACCACTCGAGGCTCCGGGACCGAGCGGTGCCGGCCCAGGGCATGGTCGGGGCGGCCGGCCTGGCATCGGCCGGCCACCGCCTGGAGCATCCCACCGCCTACCTCTCCTTCGTGGTCGACGACGTCGACGCCGCCGTCGGACGGGTGCGCGCCGCCGGCGGCACTGCCGCCGAACCCAGGGGCACGCCCTACGGCCGCAGCGCCGAGTGCATGGACGACCAGGGGATGGAGTTCGCCCTGCACAACGGGGCCGGCGAGCGCCGCCCGGCGGTCAACGGCATGGGCCACGGCGACATCTCCTATCTCAGCATCGAGGTGATGGACTCGGAACAGGCTCGGGCCTTCTTCGGCGCCGTCCTCGGGTGGGCCTACGCACCGGGGCACGTGGCCGAGGGGAGCCAGGTGATCGGCACCGCTCCCATGATCGGGATGATCGGCCGTCAGGACCGAGCGTCAGTTGTCCCCAGCTACCGGGTCGACGACATCCGTCAGGCGGTGGCGGCCATCCGGGAGGCCGGCGGCACCGCCAGCGAGCCGGCGGATCGGCCGTACGGGCTCGAGGTGGCGGGCACCGACCCTTCGGGGATGCGGTACTACCTCCACCAGATGTGACCCGGCGGCGGGGCCACGCGTCGCCTCAGGTGAACGGGGACCTTTAGTATCGGCACCGGATGCCGAGTCGCCACGGACCCGGCGGAGGAGGGTCCCGACCGTGTTCGTGCCGTTCAACGTCGCCGATTTCCTGGAGCGAGCCGCGACCGTCTACCCCGAACGGGTGGGGGTCATCGACGAGCCCGACCAGCCCGCCGAGTCCTGGGGCTCGTTGTCCTTCGAGGAGCTGGCCCGCCGGGCCAGGGCCCAGGCGGCCGGGCTCGACGCCCTCGGGGTGGGCCGGGGTGAACGGGTGGCGATGGTCTCTCACAACAGCGCCCGCCTCCTCGCCGCCTACACTGGGGTGAGCGGTTACGGCCGCGTCCTCGTTCCGATCAACTTCCGCCTGGGCGCCACCGAGGTGGGCTTCATCGTCGAGCACTCCGGGGCCAAGGTGCTCCTGATCGACCCCGAGATCGACGACGCCCTCTCGGGGGTCAAGGTGGACGGGCCCCGCTTCGTCATGGGACCGGAGTCCGATGAGGAGCTGTACCGCTTCGGCGTCGAGCCGGAGCCGTGGGAAGCGGACGAGGCGGCGCTGGCCACCATCAACTACACGTCGGGGACGACCGCCCGGCCCAAGGGGGTGATGCTCACGCACCGCAACTGCTGGGTCAACGCCACCTCGTTCGGCTGGCACGCGGCGGTCACCGACCGCGACGTGTATCTGCACACCCTCCCGATGTTCCATGCCAACGGGTGGGGGATGCTGTGGGCGTCGGTCGGGGCCGGAGCCCCCCAGGTGGTGATCCGCAAGATCGACGGGACCGAGATCCTCCGGCGGGTGGAGCGCCACGGGGTCACCCTGCTGTGTGCCGCCCCCGCCGTGGTCAGTGCGGTGCTCAATGCCGCTCCGGACTGGGACGGTCCCATCCCCGGGCGGGACCAGCTGCGCCTCATCGTGGCCGGGGCTCCGCCGCCGAGCCGGACCATCGAGCAGGTGGAGTCGGAGCTCGGGTGGGAGTTCATCCAGATCTACGGCCTGACCGAGACCTCGCCGCTGGTGACCATGAACCGGCGCCGGGCGGAGTGGGACGAGCTCTCCGGGGCGGACCGGGCCCGCAAGCTCGTCCGTGCCGGCGCCCCGGTGATCAGCACCCAGGTGAAGACCGACGCCGAAGGGGAGATCCTGGTTCGCTCCAACATGGTGATGGAGGGGTACTGGGAACAGCCCGACGAGTCCGCCGATGTCCTCGTCGACGGGTGGTTCCGCACCGGCGACGGAGGGTCGATCGACGAGGACGGCTACCTGCAGATCTCCGACCGCAAGAAGGACGTGATCATCACCGGGGGAGAGAACGTGTCGTCGATCGAGGTCGAAGACGCCGTGTTCTCCCATCCCAAGGTGGCGGAGGTGGCGGTCATCGGGGTCCCCGACGAGAAGTGGGGCGAGCTGGTGACGGCCCTGGTCACGGTGAGCCCGGGGGAGGAGCTCACCACCGAGGAGGTCATCGCCCACTGCCGCACCCTGTTGGCCGGCTACAAGTGCCCCAAGCGGGTGGAGATCCGCGAGACCCTGCCTCGCACCGCCACCGGCAAGTTGCAGAAGTTCAAGTTGCGCGCCGAGTTCTGGGAGGAGGGGAATCCCCAAGTCAACTGAGGACAATGGACCGATGGAGGGCCATGCCTCGCCAGACGCGACCCCGACCCCCGGTGAGCGGGTGGTGGACGAGGCCAAAGCCACCCCCATGGCCCGCCTGGGCGCCATCCTCGACCTCGAGCAGATCGAGCTCAACGTGTTCCGGGGTGTCAGCCCCACCGAGCCGCAGATGCGGGTCTTCGGTGGGCAGGTGGCGGCCCAGGCCTTGGTGGCGTCGATCCGGACCGTGCCGGACAAGGTCGTCCATTCCCTGCACGCCTACTTTCTCCGGCCCGGCGACCCGCAGCGCCCGATCGTCTACGAGGTGGACCGCATCCGAGACGGGCGGTCCTACGCCACCCGGCGGGTCGTTGGCATCCAGCACGGGAAGGCCATCTTCAACCTCCAGGCCAGCTTCCACGTCGCCGACGAGGAGGGCTACGAGCATCAGGTGCCCATGCCGGCCGACGTGGTGGAGCCGGCCCTGATCCCCCTGACCGAGACCTGGGACCCGGGCCAACTCGAGAACTTCCTGTGGAAGGTCCGTCCGATCATGATCCGAGCGGCAGCGCCCAGCTCCCCGTACCGGCGCCTGGTGTGGTTCCGGTCCAACGGAGCCCTCCCCGACGATCCCACCCTGCACCAGTGTGTCGCCGCCTACGCCTCGGATCTGACCCTGCTCGGAACGACCCTGCTGGCCCACGGCTATCCCGACGAGCGTCCCGGGTTCATGGCCAGCCTGGACCACGCCATGTGGTTCCACCGACCCTTCCGGACCGACGAGTGGCTGCTGTACGAGCAGACGAGCCCGTCAGCCACCCACGGCCGAGGTCTGGCCATGGGCCAGATCTACACCGCTGACGGGCGGCTGGCCATGTCGGTGGTGCAGGAAGGGGCCATCCGCCCGGCCCGTCGCTGACCGACCCAGCCCTGACCGCCCGGGCCCGCCCTGCTCAGCCGGCTGCCGCGGTCGCCAGGGTCTTGAGGGCCCGGTCGGCATGGACGCTCATGCGTACCTCGGACTTGATGATGTCGAGGATCCGTCCATCGGCGCCGATGACGAACGTCGCCCGCTTGGTCGGCAGCGGCCCGAAGCTGCGGCGCACCCCGTACGCCTCGGCCACGGAGCGGTCGCTGTCCGAGAGAAGGGGGAAATCGAAGTCGTACTTGTCGGCGAACTGCTTCTGCTTGGTGACCTCGTCGGCCGACACCCCCACCCGCTGGGCGCCCAGAGCGGCGAACTCGGCCTTCAGATCCCGGAAGTGGCAGCCCTCGGCGGTGCATCCCGGCGTCATCGCCGCCGGGTAGAAGTACAGAACCACCGGGCCGGCGGCCACCAGCTCGTGGAGGCTCCGGTTGACGCCGTTCTCGTCGGTCAGCTCGAAGTCAGGGGCCTGATCACCGATGCGCACGGTTTTTGTCTACCACCAGATGCCGGGAGGTTCGCGCTCAGATCAGCTTTTGCATCAGGACCACATCGAGCCACCGCCCGAACTTGCGGCCGACCTCGCGTTCGACGCCGACCAGCTCGAAGCCGCAGTCCCGGTGCAGCTTGATCGATGTCTCGTGACCCCCGACGATGCGGGCCATGACGGCATGGAAGCCGTGGGACCCGGCCAGGCTGACCAGCTCGGCCAGGATGGCCTGACCGACGCCCCGCCCCCGAGCGCTGCTGTGGACATAGACCGAGTTCTCGACGGTGGTCCGGTAGGCGGGCCGGGACCGGTACGGCGAGAGGGAACCGAAGCCCGCCACCCGGCCGCGCCCATCGGTGGCCACCACGGCCGGGTGGGCGCCGCTGTGCTCGTCGAGCCACTTCTGCTGCTCGTCGGGGGTGCGCTCCACGATGTCGAACGTCACCCAGGCGTTCAGCACCTCGCGGTTGTAGATGGCCCGGATGGCCTCGGCGTCCTCACTGCGGGCCAGGCGCACGTTCATCGGACAAGCGTAGGGCCGGCGGGATCAGAGCCGGTCGGCTTCGCTTGGGCCCGGGTGACGAGCAGCCGCCCAGCCGGATAGCATTGAACGGCTATCGGCCCCCTGTGGTTGGTCGCGCCCCCTTAGCTCAGTCGGCAGAGCACAGCCATGGTAAGGCTGGTGTCGTCGGTTCGATTCCGACAGGGGGCTCGGCGGCGTAGCTCAGTTGGTCAGAGCACTCGGCTCATAAT
>JALYVP010000063.1 GCA_030853185.1 Actinomycetota bacterium
CGGCCAGGCACCGGCGGGCGAGGGGCGGGGCGCCGCCTCGGGGGGCGGGAATGGCGGCGGGCCGCCCGAGGATGGGGCGGCGTCCGAGCCCGCCAGCGGAGACGACGACGGCCCCGAGGCCGGAAGAGCCGTTGTCGGATCTGCGGGCGCGGGCACCGGCGTCCGAGGAGCGCCCGGCGGCGGAGGGGGCGCCCCTTGCTGCCACGGCGGCGCCTGTTCCTCGGTGGGCTCGGGAAGATCCTCAGGGGGCGTTTCGCCGTCGCTCACGGTGTTCTCCCTCTGAGACTCCTCTGCGAGACCACGATCTCGACCCTACCTTCGGATGCTGGACCACAACGCGGATGGCGAGGGGCCTGACCCGAAGGCAGGTGGAACGCTCGACGGGGGCGCCGTCGACCAACGGCTTGGTTGTCGCTACGCCGGCCCGTCGGTCAGCATGAGCCGGTGTCTCGAATCCTTGTGACCAACGACGACGGTATCGACTCCGAGGGCCTCCACGTCCTGGCCCGCCAGATGGCGGACCGCGGCGACGTCGTCGTGATCGCCCCCGATCGCGAGTATTCGGGCGCCTCCGCCGCCCTCGGCCCTCTCCACTTGATCCGCCCGGAAACCCAACGCGCCCATCTCGACGGCGTCCCCCAGGCCTGGGCGGTCAGCGGCCCACCGGCTCTGTGCGTGATGTTCGGTGTCATGGGCGCCTTCGGCGGCCCGTTCGACCTGGTCGTCGCCGGGATCAACCCGGGCGAGAACATCGGCCGGGCCGTGTACCACTCGGGCACGGTCGGTGCGGCCATCACCGCTCGCTGCCGGGGGGTCACCGGGGTGGCGGTCAGCCAGGCCGTCCATGGCCCGTCGGTGGAGGGCCAGGGCGACGAGGACTCGGTCGCCGGCCAGCACTGGGGAACAGCCGCCCGGGTGGCGGACACCGTCGTCGACGGCTTGTTGAAGGCCCCTCCCGAGGAGCCCATCGCCGTGAACGTCAACGTTCCCAACGTCGAGCTCGATCAGTTGCGACACTGGCGTTCCACCAGACTTGCCACCTTGCCCGCCCGGGCCCTGGCCTCGGCCACCTTGCGCCCCAAGATCGGTCACACCGGGGCGTACCGCATCGAGATGGCGTGGGGGGAACCTTCCGTGCTGGGCGCGGACACCGACGGAGGCGCGGTGACCGGCGGGGAGGTTTCCGTCACCTTGCTCGGGGCGTACACCGAGCCCGACCTGGCCGGTGGCCCCGGGCTGGCCGGCGCCCTGTCGCGACGCTGGTCGCGCGCCGGGTAGGGCCATGGGTCACTCGTCGCCGGTCTCCCGCAGCAGTCGGGTGAGCTCCTTGGTCAGCAGGTCGAGCTGTCCCCCGCTGTTGGCCGCTATGAGCAGCACCTCCACCACGTCCGAGCCGGCGTGCACGCCACGCCGTCCTAGGCGCCGGGGGGCATGGCCCGGGCCACCTCTTCGGGGGAGGGGATCCGCCGGATCTTGGCCTCCGGCGGGAGCAGGGCGGTGATGGCATCCATGATGCGCCGGGTGTCGGCGTCGGCACCATCCAGACCGGCCACCGGCGCGCCGACGCGGACGGTGACCGTCGGTGGGGAGAGGACCTTGGTCACGTTCGGGAGGCGCGACGCCCGGGGCCACACGTGCTCGCTCCCCCACACCCCGACCGGGACGACCGGCACCCCGGCCGCCGCCGCCAGTCGGGCGGCGCCGGTCTTGCCCTTCAGCTTCGGGTCGAAGAATGCCTCCCCCCGCGGGATGGTGGCCTGGGGCAGGATCAGCACCATCTCGCCGCACTCCAGCGACTGCCGGGCCTCGTCGAAGGCGGCACCGCCGCCGTCGTCGGAATCGCGGTCGACCATGATCGAGCCGCACGCCCGGGCCAGGGGTCCGATGATCGGGGCGTCGAACACCTCCTTCTTGCCCATGAACCGGGGGTGGCGTCCGGCGTCGAACACGGCCATGGAGATGGCGACCGGGTCGAAGTAGCTGCGGTGGTTGGCCGCCACGATGACCCCACCCCGACGAGGGATGTGCTCGGTGCCGGAGATGTCGAATCGGGCGTAGGGAAAGGCGCTGCGGGGGAACAGCAACCGGACCAGGTCCAGCAACTCGAGCCCGAAGAGCTTGGGTACCCCGGCGGGTGCATCCAGGTGGACGACCGGCCAGCTCCGCAGCATGGCTGCGGGCAGCAGCCGGTAATCGGGGTTGACCACCGTGGGGTGGCCGACGGCGGCGAGCAGCGGGAGGTCGTAGATGCTGTCGGAGTAGGCGTAGCTCGACTTCAGGTCGACGTCGTGGTCACCCGCCCATCGCCGGACGGCCAGCAGCTTGCCGACGGACCAGCAGAACTGACCGTCGAGGCGGCCGGTGTACCGGCGGACCCCGTAGGCGTCCTCCCTGGAGGCGTACCGGGTGGCGACGACGTCGTCGAAGCCGAGCTTCTCGGCGAGGGGCCACACCAGATCGGCCGGCGTGGTGGTGGCCAGCACCAGGGGGCGTCCTGCGTCGCGGTGGCGGTCGAGCAGGTGCCGGGCGAACGGGGCGATCTCCGCTTCGAGCAGCTCTGCCGCCAGGCGCGCCGCCTCGTTGATCTCGGCCACCGCTTTGCCTCGCGACGCCGGCGCCGCCGCCCGGGCCAGTGCCATGGAGGGCAGCGTCTCGCCGGCCAGCTCGTAGAATCGCATCATCAAGCCCTGGCCCGGAAACCCGGCTTTCGACATCAGACCCGTCTCGAACAGAGCCTGGTTGAACGCCGGCGTGCTCGAGGTGGTCAGCAAGGTCCGGTCGAGATCGAAGAACGCAGCAGCAGCCCTCATTTTCAGCCAGGGTAGTCCTCGACCCCGAACCCGACCGCAGCAGGTCCACTGACTCCGAACCGCCGCCCATGACACCTTCCCCCAACCGAACCGTCGACCGCCATGCGGCCCGGGCCGCGGCGCGGCAGGTGGCGGTACCGACGATCCGCTACAACGAGGAACTGCCCGTCACCGAGCGCCGGGATGACATCGCCGCGGCCATCGCCGCCCACCAGGTCGTCATCGTCGCTGGGGAGACCGGTTCGGGCAAGACCACCCAGCTCCCCAAGATCTGCCTGGAGCTCGGCCGGGGGATCACCGGCACCATCGGGCACACCCAGCCCCGCCGGCTGGCCGCCCGGACGGTGGCCGAGCGGATCTCCTCGGAGCTGGACACCCCGCTCGGGGGTGCGGTCGGCTACAAGGTGCGCTTCACCGACCAGGTGAGCGACACCACCGTCGTCAAGGTCATGACCGACGGCATCCTCCTGGCGGAGATCCAGCGTGACCGCCACCTGCGGGCCTATGACACCCTGATCATCGACGAGGCCCACGAGCGGTCGTTGAACATCGACTTCCTGCTGGGCTACCTCAAGGATCTCCTTCCCCGCCGCCCCGACCTCAAGGTCGTCATCACCTCGGCGACCATCGACACCGCCCGGTTCGCGGCCCACTTCGACGACGCCCCCGTGGTGGAGGTGACGGGACGCAGCTACCCGGTGGAGGTGCGCTACCAGGCCCTGGAGGGCGAGGAGGGCAGCCGCGACCAGACCCAGGCCATCACCGACGCGGTGGCCGAGCTGTGCGACGAGGGCCCCGGTGACATCTTGGTGTTCCTCTCCGGCGAGCGGGAGATCCGCGACACCGCTGACGCCCTGGCCCAGGCCGGCGATCTCGACCGGCGCAGCCCGCCCGGCCCTGGACCGGAGATCGTGCCCCTCTACGCCCGGCTCCCGGCCCGCGACCAACACCGGGTGTTCCAGTCCCACACCGGCCGGCGGGTGGTGTTGGCCACCAACGTGGCGGAGACGTCCCTGACGGTGCCGGGCATCCGCTATGTCGTCGACCCCGGCACGGCCCGCATCAGCCGGTACAGCCGTCGCACCAAGGTGCAGCGGCTGCCCATCGAGGCCATTTCCCAAGCCTCGGCCAATCAACGAGCGGGCCGCTGCGGGCGGGTGGCTCCCGGCATCTGCATCCGCCTCTACACCGAGGAGGACTTCGAGGGCCGCCCCGAGTTCACCGAACCGGAGATCCTCCGCACCAACCTGGCTTCGGTCATCCTGGCCATGGCCGCCGCCGGCCTGGGCGACATCGCCACCTTCGGTTTCGTCGACCCGCCCGACCACCGGGCCATCGCCGACGGGGTGGCGTTGCTCACCGAGCTCGGCGCCCTGGCCCCGCCCCGGCCCGAGGGGGGGCTGCGGCTCACGGCGATCGGCCGGCGCCTGGCCCGACTTCCCGTCGATCCCCGCCTGGGCCGGATGGTGATCGAGGCCGAAGCCAACGGTGCCCTGCGGGAGGTGACCATCATCGCCGCCGCCCTGTCCATCCAGGACCCCCGAGAGCGACCCTCCGACAAGGCACCGGCCGCCGCCGAGTCCCACGCCCGCTTCGCCGACCCCGACTCGGACTTCGTCGCCCTGCTCAACCTTTGGACCTACCTGGCCGAGACCCAACGAGCGCTGTCGGGCAACCAGTTCCGCAAACGGTGCCGGGCCGAGTTCCTCAACTACCTCCGAGTGCGGGAATGGCAGGACATCGTCGCCCAGATCCGCCACGTGCTCCGGGACCAGCAGGTGCGGACCAATCGGCAACCGGCCACCGCCGACGCCATCCACCGCTCGGTGCTGGCCGGCCTGCTGTCGCAGATCGGCGTCCGTGAAGGTGAGGCTCGCGACTTCCTTGGCGCCCGTCAAGCCCGCTTCGTGATCGCTAACGGCTCCGTCCTGGCCAAGAAGCCACCGCGGTGGGTGATGGCCGGCGAGCTGGTCGAGACCAACCGGTTGTGGGCCCGCACCGTCGCCCGGATCAAGCCTGACTGGGCGGAGCGGGCCGGCGCCCACCTCGTCAAGCGCAGCTACGGCGAGCCGACCTGGGACGCCAACCGAGGTTCATCGGGAGTGACCGAGCGGGTCACCCTCTACGGGGTCCCCGTCGTGACTGCCCGCCAGGTGCCCTACGCCCGGATCGACTCGGCGGACGCACGGGACCTCTTCATCGAGCGGGGCCTGGTCGAGGCTGCCTGGGACGACCCGCCCGAGCTGGTCGCCGCCAACCGGGCCGTGCTCGATGAGGTGCGGGCCCGGCGCCGCTCAATGATCGGCACGGCCGACGGCTTCCTCTTCGACTTCTACGACCAGCGCCTCCCCCCCGACGTCGTCTCCGGCCGCCACTTCGACTCGTGGTGGCGGCGGACCCGGGGCCGGCAACCGGACCTGTTGACCTTGACCCCCGAGATGGTCGCCGGCCCCGACGCCCTGGCTCTCGACCCCGACGCCTTCCCCGACCACTGGCGTCAGGGGTCCGTGGACCTCGCCGTCTCCTACCGGTGGCAACCGGACCAGCCCGACGACGGGGTCACCGTCACCGTCCCCCTGTCGGTCCTCGACGACGTCGATGCCACCGGATTCGACTGGCAGGTACCGGGCCTGCGCCGGGAGCTCGTCATCGCGCTCATCCGCAGCCTCCCCAAGGCCTGGCGCCGCCACGTGGTGCCCGCCCCCACCTTCGCTGAGGCCTTCGGTGACAGGGCCAAGCCCGGCGACGGCCCCCTGGTCGCCACCCTGGCCTCGGTGCTGGCCACGATGACCGGCGAGCCCATCCGGGCCACGGATTTCTCCGTGACCGCCGTCCCGGCCCATCTGCGGGTGCATTTCGTGGTCACGGATCGCCATCTGCGGGCCTTGGCTTCTGGGAATGACCTCGGGGCGCTCCGGCGCAGCCTCGACACCAGGCTGCGCCGGGTGATCATCGCCGGCGCCGCCGACCTCGAGCGGGCCGGGATCACCGACTGGGACTTCGGAGATCTCCCCGAGATTGTGGCCCGGTCGTGGTCAGGTCACACGGTCACGGCGTCTGTGACCCTGGTCGATGAGGGCAGCTCGGTGGCCATCAGGCTCCTCGAGGACCCGGAGGCAGCGGCCCGGGCCATGGCGGCGGCGACCCGACGGCTCCTGCTGCTCACCCTCCCCTCTCCCGCCGGTCGCCTGGTCCGCCACCTGCAGTCCACCGCGTCCGGTGAGGAGGGCGATGGCGCCCTCGCCCTCCTGCAGGCGCCCGGCGGTGACTCGGCCGCCCTGGCCCACGACTGCGTCAGCGCGGCCGTCACCAAGCTGCTGGCCGACCACGGCGGCCCGGTGCGCACGGCGACGGAGTTCGCCGCCCTCCGAACGGCGGTACGGGCCGATCTGCCCGCCGCCACCGCCGACATCGGCGCCGCCGTAGGGCGGGTCCTGGCGGCGGCGGCCGCCGTCGATGCTCGCCTGCCCGCCCCGGGCGGCGGCGGTCCTACCCTCCAACCGTCGCTCACCGACGTGCGCCGCCAGGTGGCGGCCCTGCTCCGACCCGGTTTCGTGAGCGCGGTGGGAGCCTCCCATCTCGGTGACGTCACCCGTTACCTGACGGCCGCGGTGCGCCGGCTGGAGACCCTGGCGTCCGATCCGACCCGCGACCAGATGTGGATGCTCACCGTCCTGCGCCTGCAGAGCGACGCCCGGGCGGTGACCGACCCGGCGGCGGCAACGGCCATCCGGTGGATGATCGAGGAGCTGCGCGTCAGCTTCTGGGCCCAGTCCCTCGGTACCCCCGGCCCGGTCAGTGAGTCCCGGATCCGCCGGGCCATCGCCACCGCCACGCCCGCGACGGCGCCCGGACGGTGACGGCCGTCGTTCTCGCTCTCCTCTGCGCCGCCAGCTACGGCGCCTCGGACTTCCTCGGCGGTCTGGGGTCGCGCCGCGTCTCGTACGTCCGGGTGGCCATCATCGCCCAGATGGCCGGCATGGGCTCGGTCCTCCTTGGCGCCTCCGTCGCCGGCGGTCACCTCACGCTCGAGGGCGTCGGCTGGGGGGCGCTGAGCGGCATCGGGGCGGGCACCGGTTCGCTGGCCCTCTACCGGGGGTTGGGCCGCGGCGAGATGAGCGTGGTCGGGCCCATCTCCGGCGTCGGCTCCGCCGTCATACCGGCCCTGGCCGGGCTGGTCCTAGGCGAGCGGCCCCCGGCCGTCACCCTCGTCGGCGTGGCGGTGATCCTGCCGGCCGTGTACCTCATCGCCCGGGAGGCGGACGCGGCGGCGCCTCCTGGCGGGGACCCCGGGGTGGGCGTCCGGGCCGGCGTCGTCGATGGCGCCCTGGCGGGCGTCGGCTTCGGTGGCTTCTTCCTGGCCCTGTCCCAGGCCGGGTCCGGCGACGGCCTGTGGCCGAGCGCAGCCAGCACCGTGGCTTCCACCCTTCTCATGCTCGGGTTCCTCCTGGGCCGCCGCCACCCCCACGTCCGTGACCGCGACCGAGGAGCCCCCAGCATGGTCGCCGACCAGCCCGCGTCCATGGCCGGGACCACCAGGCTGACGGCCGTCGCCGCCGGGGTGTCCGCCGGGGCCGCTTCGGCGCTGTACCTCCTCGCCACCCGCCGGGGTCTCCTCGTCGTCGTCGCCGTCCTGGCCGCCCTCTACCCCGCGGTCACGGTCCTACTCGCCCGGGCCGTCCTCCACGAGCGGTCCGCCCGCAGCCAGGTGGTCGGCCTGGTGATGGCTGCCGCCGCGGTGGTGGCCATCACCGCCGGTTGAGCCCGAAGCGGACGGGGACCGATTCTGCGACGGCCGGCACGGGCATCTGTTCGACCATACGCTTGGCCGTCAACGAAGTGTGCTATCTCTCGTAGCGATGGACCTGCGCCAGCTCCAGGCCCTGGTGGCCATCGCCGATCACGGCAGCTTCTCGGCCGCCGCCGCTGCATTGCACACGGTGCAATCGAACGTGTCCAGTCACGTCGCCCGCCTCGAGACCGAGCTCGGCGTCCAGCTGGTCGACCGCCAGCGCGGCACCCTGACCGAAGAGGGCGAGGCGGTCGTCGAACGGGCCCGCCGCATCGCCGCCGAGCTCGATGCTGTCGTCTCCGATGTGGCGGCCATGCGCAGCGAGGTGGCGGGCTCGGTCAGCCTCGGCATGATCGGTACCACCGCCCAGTGGCTCGCACCCCTCCTGGTCGACCGGCTCGGGGAGCGCCATCCCCGGGTCCGGCTCGTCATCGGGGACGGAACCTCGGCCACCCTCGAGCCCCGACTGGTCGGCGGGGCACTCGACATGACGGTGGTCAACCTGCCGCGGACCAGCCCGGACCTGACGGAACGGGCGCTCTTCGACGAGGACCTCCTGCTCGTGGTCCCGTCCGGCGACTCACTCGCCGGCCGGGACCGGATCACCATGGGTGACCTCGACGGCCGCCATCTCCTGTTGCCGGCAACGGGCACCGCGTTTCGCGACGAGATCGACAGCGCCGCTCGCGCCGCCGGCGTGACGCTGGTCGCCAAAGCGGAGGTCGACGGTGTGCGGCTCATGGCCTCCCTCTGCTTTCGGGGCTACGGCCCCGCCATCCTGCCGGCGACCGGCACCACCGAGGTGGCCGGGAGCTTCGCCACCATCAGGGTGGACGGTCTGCCCCCCCGGCGGGTGGGGGTCATGGTGCGCCGCCGGGGCCGGCCGAGCGCCCCGGCCCGGGCTCTGCTCGATGTGCTCGACGAGGTGATCGACGCCAACCTGAGCGGCCAGTACGGGCTGCACCCGCCCGGCGGATCGTGAACGGGCTGGCCACCGCCGGTCTGCTCGTCGTCCTCGCCGGCGGGGCCGCGGTGTTGTTCTACGCATCAGACGCCACCCTGGCATGGGACCGCTTCGTCGGGCCCCTGCGCCGAGGTCGCCTGGCGGTGATCGTCACCTACCACCTCGGTCAGGCTGGCCTCGTCGTCAGCCTGGCCGGTCATCTGGGCTGATCACTTGCTTTGAGCTGGCGCAGCACGTAGGGAAGGATCCCCCCGTGCCGGTAGTACTCGGCCTCTTTCGGCGTATCGATGCGCAGGGTCACCTCGAACGACGTTCCGTCGACGGTGACCGAAAGCCTCTCGGGCAGGGGATCGTCCGAGCCGAGGCCTTCGAGACCGACGATGTCGAAGACCTCCTCGCCCGTCAGTCCGAGGGAGGCGACGGTCGACCCGTCGGCCAGCTGGAGGGGCAGGATGCCCATGCCCACCAGGTTGGAGCGGTGGATGCGCTCGAAGCTTTCGGCGATCACCGCTCCGACACCGAGGAGGGCGGTGCCCTTGGCCGCCCAATCCCGCGACGAGCCCGACCCGTACTCCTTGCCGGCCAGGATCACGAGCGGGACACCGTCGGCCCGGTAGCGCTGGGCGGCGTCGTAGATGGGCATGACGTCACCGTCGGGGAGGTGGCGGGTGACGCCCCCCTCGGTGCCGGCGGCCAGCTGGTTGCGAAGGCGGATGTTGGCGAACGTCCCCCGGATCATGACCTCGTGGTTCCCCCGGCGGGATCCGTAGGAGTTGAACTCGCCGGGTTCCACCCCGCCGTCGACCAGCCAGCGCCCGGCGGGTCCGTCGGCTCGGATGTTGCCGGCCGGCGAGATGTGGTCGGTGGTGATGCTGTCACCGAGCCGGGCCAGGACCCGGGCCTGATGGATGTCCGACAGGGGCGGCGGCGACGCCAGCATGTCGTCGAAGTACGGGGGGTTGCGGACATACGTCGACTGGTCGTCCCAGTCGTAGGCGTCGCCCTCGGGCACCTCGAGGCCCTGCCACCGCTCGTCCCCGTCGAACACCCCGTCGTAGGACGTCCGGAACTGGTTGGCGTCGATCGACGCCGAGATGACCTCGGAGATCTCCTGGGGTGACGGCCAGATGTCGGCCAGGTAGACGTCGTTGCCGTCGGTGTCGGTGCCGATCGGCTCGGCCACGATGTCGACGTCCATGGAGCCGGCCAGGGCGTAGGCCACCACGAGCGGCGGCGAGGCCAGGTAGTTCATGCGGACGTCGGGGTTGATGCGACCCTCGAAGTTGCGGTTCCCGGACAGGATCGACACCGCGGCCAGGTCGCTGTCGGCAATGGCCTTGGAGATGGCCGGGAGCAGGGGGCCGCTGTTGCCGATGCAGGTCGTGCAGCCGAACCCGACCAGGTCGAAGCCGAGCTTGTCGAGGTAGGGGGTGAGGCCGGCCTTCTCGTAGTAGTCGACGACGGTCTTGCTGCCGGGAGCCAGCGTCGTCTTGACCCACGGCTTGGAGCTGAGACCCTTCTCGACGGCGTTGCGGGCCAACAGACCGGCGGCGATCATCACCTCGGGGTTGGAGGTGTTGGTGCAGCTGGTGATGGCGGCGATGACGACATGGCCGTGGTCGATCTCGAAGCTGGTGCCGTCATCGAGGCTCACCGGCGTGGGGTTGGACGGCCGCTCGGCGGAGGCGTCGGCGGACTCCGCCGGGCCGGAGAGGACCTTGGGCAGTGCTCTGCGGAACCCCTCCCTGGCCGCGTCGAGGCGCACCCGGTCCTGGGGCCGGGACGGCCCGGCCAGGGATGGGACGACGGTGGACAGATCGAGCTCCAGGCGCTCGGAGTAGTCCGGCTCGGCGGTGGGGTCGTGCCACAGGCCCTGCTCCTTGGCGTAGGCCTCGACCAGGGCGATGCGCTCGCGGGTGCGCCCGGTCAGCTCCAGGTAGCGCAGCGTCTCGTCGTCGATCGGGAAGATGGCGCACGTCGAGCCGTATTCGGGTGACATGTTGCCGATGGTGGCCCGGTTGGCCAGCGGGAGGGCGGCCACACCCTCGCCGTAGAACTCGACGAACTTGCCGACGACCCCGTGGTTGCGGAGCACCTCGGTCACGGTGAGGACCATGTCGGTGGCGGTGGCGCCTCCGGGGAGGGACCCGGTCAGCTTGAAGCCGACGACGCGGGGGATGAGCATGGAGACGGGCTGGCCGAGCATGGCCGCCTCCGCCTCGATGCCGCCCACCCCCCAGCCGAGAACGCCGAGACCGTTGATCATGGTGGTGTGCGAGTCGGTGCCGAGCAGGGTGTCGGGGTAGGCCAGCCTCCCTGACCCGGAGGGGTCGTCAGCCTCGAAGACGACCCGGGCCAGGAACTCGAGGTTGACCTGGTGGCAGATGCCGGTGTTGGGCGGGACCACCCGGAGGGTGTCGAACGCCTTCTGGCCCCAGCGCAGGAACTTGTAACGCTCCTCGTTGCGGGAGAACTCGAGCTCCGCGTTGCGCTTGTAGGCGTCGGGGGTCCCGTAGACGTCGGCGACGATGGAGTGGTCGATGACCAGTTCGGCGGGGATCTGCGGGTTGACCAGCGCCGGGTCGCCGCCCAGGGCCGTCATGGCGTCGCGCATGGCGGCCAGGTCGACGACGGCGGGAACACCGGTGAAGTCCTGCATGAGGATGCGGGCGGGGGCGAAGGCGATCTCGGTACCGGGCTGGGCGTCGGCATCCCATCCGGCCAGGGCTTCGACATCGTCGGAGGAGACGGTCCCGCTGGCCTCGTTGCGAAGCAGGTTCTCGAGCAGCACCTTCAGCGAGTACGGCAGCCGCTCGACGTTGCGGTCGGCCAGGGCGTCGAGCCGGTACACGCCGAAGGTGCGGTCCCCGACCGCCAGATCCGCCCGTGCTCCGAAACTGTCCCTGTTGGTCGCCATCATGGTCCTCCTGGTATCGCAGCGGCGCGCCCGGGCCCCGAGCCCCGGCGACCGATCACCTTATGGGAATGTCCTCGCCTGGCGCCTCGGCCCCAACCTCGGGGAAGAGGCGCGAGGCCGCCGCTAGGGTCGAGCCATGGAGGTCCTGACCGCCGAGGAGCTCAGGGTGCTGGGGGCCCTGATCGAGAAAGAGGCGACCACCCCGGACCAGTATCCGTTGACCATGAACGGTCTGCTCTCGGCCACCAACCAGACGTCCAATCGCAACCCGGTGGTCACCTACGAGCCCGAGACGGCCTCGCGGGCTCTGGGCCGGCTCCGGGAGATGGGCCTGGCCCGGGTGGTGCACAGTCCCAGCAACCGGGCCGAGAAGTACCGCCATGTGGTCCACGAGGCGTGGGCACTCAGCGCCGCGGAGCTCGCCGTCCTGGCCGTGCTCGCCCTGCGGGGGCCGCAGACGGCCAACGAGCTGCGCACCCGGACCGAACGGTACGGCGACCTTGAGGACATGGGCGGCGTGGACGGGGTGCTGCACCGGTTGAAGAACCGTTATGAGGAACCGTATGTGGTCCGCCTCGAGCGTCAGCCCGGCCACCGGGAGGAACGCTGGGCCCACCTTCTCGCCGGCGAGGTCGTCGATGTGCCCACCGAGACCTCGGCGCCTCGAGGTACAGGCAACGCCGAGCGGGTCTCGGCCCTCGAGACCCGGGTGGCGCTTCTGACCGACGAGCTGTCTGCCATGCGTGCCGACCTGGACCGGCTCCTCACCCTGCTCGACTGAGCCAGGTCAGATCCGGTGCTCATGAATCCGCCCTCCGGGCCATCCGGTGACCTAGAGTGCTGCCGTCGTCACCCAAACGGGACCCGATGACAAGAAAGACGTGGCAGGGAAGGTCCACCTGGCTATGATCCGTCCCGCTGGGGGGCCGTCGTGGGCCAGGCATTGTCGGCAAACTGGGCTGGGAGGCACCAATGAGGGCTGCATTGCGCGGGTTTGTGGCATTGACGGGGGCGACATGCCTCGTCGGTAGCTACCTGGCGGTACCGATGGCGGCCAACGCCGCCGGGACGGCACCCGTCCCGTTCGGCGCGGCCGTGTTCAACGGCTACGGCACCGGGACCGAGCTCCAACTGGGGGCGTTGACGTTCGGTGGGATGTCCGTCGCCCAGGTCGGTCAGGGCCTGTCCAGCGCCAGCACCAACAGCACCGGGCTGGCGACGGCCATCAACTCCGAGTCCGGCAACGCCGTCAATCCTGCGGACCCGGGCTTCAAGGCCTATGGCTCCGGGTCGGGGCTCGACCTCGGCTTGGCCACCACCGCGGCCCAGGAGCAGGCCCTCCTGGCCGGCAAGGCGACCGCCATGGCTCCCCCGCCCAGCTCCCCGCCGCCCAAGCTGATCGGTCCCATCAACCTCGCCCCGATCGCAACGGCCCAGGCTCTCCGGGGTGACGCGTCAGCCGTCTACGATCCGGCCGGCCAGACCTGCCCCTTGGGCCAGCCCATCGCCTCCGGGCGCGGTGACGCCGCCAACGTGCAGGCCGCCTCCGTCCTACCCAATGGTGTGCCCATCGTCAACACGGCGGGCGCCGCAGGGGGCACGACGACGGCCAACTCCACCTCCAAGACGTTCCTCAGCTCCAACGGGGACGGTACCTTCGGCCTCACCTCGCAGTCTTCGGAGATCATCGCCCCGGTCACCGTGAACCTCCTCGGGATCGCCACCCTCCAGCTCACCGTCGCCGGCTCGACCCCGAACTCGCCGGTCGCCCTGAACGCCGTCACCACCGGCAACGCCTCCGGCGCCTCGGTGAGCCTGGCCAGCAACGACGTGATCAACGTGGCTCTCGGCATCGGCGCAGCGACGCCCACGCCTCTGCCCGGCTTCCCGATCGCCGTCTCTCAGCTGGGCCCCAGCGGTGTGCACATCAATCTGGACACCGCCACGCTGGGCAACGCCGCCACCGGCCTCCTGGGCGCCCTGACCGGAGCAGTCCAGAATGTGCCGGCTCTGGGTATGGCCCTCATGAACCTCGTCGGCCCCACCTCGCCGCTCGGCATGACCATCGCCGGCATACTCAACGGGGCAGGCGGAGCAATATCTGGAGTGGCCAACCTCAGTCTCGGCTCCCTCGACCTTGACGCCACCCCGCACGCCATCAATGGGTCCGCTACCTCGGCCGCCACCGTCGTGGGCGGCACCCTGGCCTCCGGCGCCGTCGACCTGGTCCACCTCAACCTCGGCCTGAGCGGCACGATAGCCGGCGCCACCATCCCCGCCCTGGGGATCGCCAACCTCTTCGTCGGCCACCTGGAGACAAAGGCAGCGCTCAACGCCCCGATCCTGTGCACGATCAAGGTGCTCAAGACGGCCACGCCGTCGACGGTGCAGGCCGGTAACAACTTCGAATACGACATCTTCGTCCCCGACCCGGCCACGATCCCGGAGCTGGCGTGCAGCCTGGCCAACGTCAACGTGGTGGACACCATCTCCGACGACCCCGGGCAGGGGAACCCGACCTTCCAGGTCGTCAGCACCAACGACGGCGGCAAGGTCAACCAGTCGTCGGCGACCAATGCCACCGTCACCTGGACCGGTCTGACCTACACGTTGGGGGGGCCGC
>JALYVP010000309.1 GCA_030853185.1 Actinomycetota bacterium
ACAAGTGGTCCCGGCTGGCCGGCACTCGCGTCCTGCTCAACGTCCACCGCAGCGACGAACCGTACTTCGAGTGGCCCCGGGCGCTCGACGCCATGGCGAACGGGTGCGTGCTGGTCTCCGAACCGTCGGTCGATACCGGCCCACTGGTCCCCGGCACCCATCTCTTCGTCGCCCCCCTCGACTGCCTGGCCGACTACGCCCGGGGGGTCCTCGCCAATGAGGCCTTGCGCTCCGCCGTCGCCCACCAGGCCCACGACCTCCTGACCGGGCGATTGCGGATGAGCGAGCAGTTGGCGCCGTTGATCGATGAGCTCGACGGCCTCGCCCCCAAGCTGCCGTCGAGAACGCCGACGGCGACCTCCGTGGGGGGCGAAGGGTGCCGACGGGAAGCTTTCCCGGGACCTCCCCTCCGCCCCGAGCCGCCCGCCCTGGCCCCCCTGGCGGACCTGGCCCACCGGTCGGCGATCACCTCCGGGTTCTGGGTCAAGCAGATCCTGTTGAGCGAGCGGAGGCTCCAGCGCCGCCTCGACAACCTCGAGGCCCACCTCCGCCCCGGCGGGCTGGACCACGACGTCAGCGTGACGCCGGCGTGGAAGGACTTCCGGCCGGAGGTCAGCGTCATCGTCACGTCCTTCAACCAGGCGGAGGTGATCGGCGAGACGATCGATTCGGTCCTGGCCAGCCGCGGACCGCCGACCGAGCTCATCGTGGTGGACGACCACTCATCGGACGGCTCGGTGAAGGCGGTCAGGAGCCACCTCGGGGGTGTCCCGTGGATGCCCGCCGCACTCGTCGCCAAGGCCGTGAACGAGGGCCCGTCGGCGGCTCGCAACGCCGGGTTCGATATGGCCCGGGGGGACAAGGTGCTGCTCGTGGACGGCGATGACGTCGTCCTGCCGGCCGGCCTGGCTGCGCTGTCGTCCGCCCTCGACGGGAGTGACGCCGCGTTCACGTGGGGGATGCTGGCCACCTTTGGGGTCAGGACCGGCGTCCACAACTATCTGGCGTGGGATCTGCCTCGCCTCCTCGAGGCCAACTACATCCCGGCGTTCGCCATGATCCGCAGCTCGGCGTGGCGGGCCGTCGGTGGCTTCGACTCAGACATCGAAGCCCGCTTTGGCGGGTGGGAGGACTACGAGTTCTGGTTGCGCCTGGCCAGCGCCGGCTTCGTCGGTGAGCTGGTCCCCTGCTTCGTGGGCCGGTACCGGACGATGCCTCCCTACGCCTGGTCCAGAACAGAGCAGTTCAGCCTGGACCTCTCCCTCCCTCGGAGTTGGCTGCGAGAGCGCTTTCCCGCCTTGCCCTGGCCTCCCGCAGAGCCGGGGAGCACCGCCGGGGCCGCCGGGGTCGCCGGCGCAGGCGGGGCCGACGGGACGGCGCTGGGCGGCGGGGGCGACGAGGTCGTCCTGCCCGAGCTCATCGCCCTGCGCCGCGAGAGCGAACAGCGCCGCAACGTGGCCATCCAGATGCTGCGCGAGCTGAGGGACAGCGCTCGCCAGCTCATCGACGCGTCCGGTGAGGACAACGAGCGCTATCCCTTCTAGCGAGGGGGACGAGCGGCCGTGATCGGCGTTGGTAGGGTGCTGGCTCGGTGACCGGCCCCTCGTCCTGCGGACAAGCTGGGGGAGCGCTGCGGGTGCAGACGGTGCTGTACCACCCCACGCGGAGCAGGGTCGAGCGTTACGCCTCCGGCCTGGCCGCCGCCGTCGGCGGCGCCCTTGCCGGCGCCGCCGTCAATCGGGTGACCATCGCCTTCGGCGACTGCTCGCCGCAGCCCGCCCCCGGTGAGGAGATCGTCGAGACGGTCGCCGCCCGGTTGGTCGCCGCCGGTTGTCAGCCGCCCGTCTACCGGCACTTCGGCGCCAACCTCGGCCACGGGGGCGGTCACAACGCACTCTTCGACGGATGGGCGGGTGAGGAGCAGGTCCTGTTGCTCAATCCCGACACCTGCGCCGCACCCGGCCTGTTGAGCGAGCTGCTCGCCACCATGGCCGACGGGACCGTGGGGTTGGCCGACGCCCGCCAGCTGCCCCTGGAACATCCCAAGGACTACGACCGGGTATCGGGCGACACCAGCTGGGCGTCGGGAGCGTGCCTCATGGCCCGCAGCGGGGCGTTCGCCGCGATGGGGGGGTTCGATGCCAAGACGTTCTTCCTGCACGGCGACGACGTCGACCTGTCGTGGCGGTTCCGTCTCGGGGGATGGCGAGTGTGCCACCAGCCCCGCGCCCGGGTGTTCCACGACAAACGCCTCGATCGCAACGGCGTCATCGTCGCCGACGCCGCAGAGCGGCACTACGGGCTGCTGTGCCATCTTCTGCTGGCCACCAAGTACGACCGCCCCGACATGGTGCAGGCGGCGCTCGAGCGGTTCCGGGCGTCTCCAGACGCCGACGTGCGAGCCGTGGCTGACGAGTTCGACGTCCGCCGCCAGCGCGGCGAGCTTCCCGAGCCGCTGCCCTCCAGCCGTGACGTCGCTCAGTTCGTGGGCGGCGAGTTTGCGCCGGTCCGGTTTCGCTACAGCGACTGAGGCGCCGGGTAGCCTCGCCCGATCATGCGTGCCCGGCCCCGCCTCAGCGTGTGCGCCAAGACGGCCAACTCCGCCGATCGCCTGGAAGCCTGGACCACCCGGGCTCGCGAGTACGCAGACGAGGTGGTGCTCCTCGTCGACGATGCCTCTCGGGATGACACCCTCGGGGTGGCCCGCCGGGTGGCGGACCGGGTGACGGTGTTCGAGCATCCCCCGGTGCTCGAGATGGTCCACGACACGGTGCTGCGCCAAGCCACCGGGGAGTGGCTCCTTCTCCTCGATGACGACGAGGTGATGGCCCCGGGCTTCGCAGGGCGGGTGGACGACCTGGTTGACGACCGCTACCTGACGCATTACTGGCTGCCCTACCGCTGGGTCCTGCGCGGCGCCGAGGGCGGTTACGGGTGGCTGCGCACGTTCCCTTGGTACCCCAACGCCCGGGCCCGGCTGATGCTCAACGTGGGCAGCATCTTTGCCGATCGGGGCCGCCTGCACGCGCCGGTGGACATCGCCGGCGCCGGCCGGGTCCTCGACGACGACGACACGGCGATCTACCACCTCGACTTCGTGCAACGGGACCGGAGCCAACGGGAGGCCAAGGTGGCGCGCTACCGGGGCCGCAACGCCCCGTCCTGCGAGGAGTACTACCTGTGGGAGGACTACCGCTCGACGCTCGACGTGGTGGCCCTCGACGACGAGGTGGTGGACGGGGCTCCCAGCCCGGCGGCTCGGGCCCGGGCCCAGACCGCGGCGCAGCGGCTGGCGCCGGTCGGGCCGACGGTGACCCTCGCCGATCAGCGCCGCTCGACGGCGCGCCACTGGGCGACGGCCGACGTCTACCACGCCGACTACCTCGGCTCGACCACGCCCGCCCAGGTCCTCGCCAACCGGGGCTACACGGCGACCGTCACGCTGCGCAACACCTCCGAGGTGCGCTGGCGCACGACCGGCTTTGGCGCAGGCCGGGTGGTGCTCAGCTATCACTGGTCCCACCCTGTCCACGGCATGCTGCTGCGCGACGGGGACATCACCCTGCTCCCCCACGAACCGGCGCCCGGCGAGGAGATCGTTGTCACCGCCGGAGTGTGGACCCCCTACGACCCGGGCTCCTATCGCTTGGAGTGGGACCTTCGGGCCGAGGAGGTCAACTGGTTCTCCGAGCGGGGGGTGGCACCGCTGACGCTGGATGTGGAGGTGACCAGCGGGGAGCGCCTGCTGGCCAAGCCCCGCACGGTGGCGTCGCTGCCTCCTCGCGTCACCTCCGCCCCGGCCGCCGCCAGCCCGTCGCGCCCCCGGGTCGTGGCCCGGCGCGGCCTCGCCGGGCGCAGGGCGGCCCGACATGCGG
>JALYVP010000310.1 GCA_030853185.1 Actinomycetota bacterium
GCGCTGGTCTTCTCCTGCCAGCCGCCGCCCGGCTGCTGACCGCGCAACGCCAGGTGTGGCTCGGGGCGATCATCCCCGATGGGCACCAGTCCCTGCTGGAAGAGCTGCGAGTGGCGCCGGAGGAGATGTTCAACCCCGAGTGGCTGGGAAAGGACCCGACGAAGGACGCCGCGCTCGCCATGTACTTCCTCTTCCACGACTGCGACCTGGCCACCTCCGAGTGGGCGGTCACCACGCTCCGTTCGTTCTCACCGCAGCAGGCGTATGGCGAGCCGGTGGAACTGACCCCGACGATCCCCTCGACCTACGTGGTCTGCACCCAGGACCGGACGATCCGCCCCGACTGGTCTCGACGGGAAGCTCTGCGGCGCCTGTCCGCCGGTGTCATCGAGATCGACGCCGGTCACTGCCCCCACGTCTCCCGGCCCGACGAGTTGGCCGACGTGCTCGACGGACACTGCGCATGAACGAACCGAGCCCACGGTCCCGTCCATCGACGGCTGACCCGTCTCGTTCGCCTTTCGAGATACGGACCGCTCGACTCCTGCTGAGGAGATGGCGGCCAGCCGATGCCGAGCCGATGGCTGCTATCAACCGTGACGCTGAGGTGACCCGGTACCTGAACAGGCCGGTGGACCCCGACGCGGTGGCAGCCTTCTACGGCATCGTGACCGAGCACTGGGATACCCACGGGTTCGGCTTCTTCGCGGTCGAGAGCACCGAGCTGAGCCGAGCCGGGATGTTCCTGGGGTTCGTCGGTATCGCATACCCAAGCTTCTTGCCCGCCCTCGCCCATCGCCCCGAACTGGGGTGGCGACTCGGTAGAGCAGCCTGGGGCCGGGGGTTGGCCACCGAGGCGGCCGCAGCGGTTCTCGATCTCGCCTTCGGTCCCTTGGGCTTCAATGAGGTGATCGCCGTCATTCACCCTGAGAACGCTCGGTCCCAGCGAGTCGCCGCCAAGGTAGGCATGACCATCGAGGACCAAGTCGACAACCCGGTCCTCGGGCGGCTGGTTGACGTGTGGCAACTGGACAACCCGACGCCGCTCCCGGCCAGACCGTCAGGGTCTACCCCAGCCTCTCGCTGACCGCCGTCGTGAGATCGACAAGAGAGTCGATGCGGGCGTCGGCACGAGCGGCCTCAGGGCGATGGGCGTGAAGATGCCCCCATGGACCTCGACGCAGGAAGACGGCGAACATCCCGGCAGCCTTCGCCGGGAGCACGTCGTTGTCGAGACGGTCCCCGACATAGGCGATCCGTTCGGGAGCAAGGCCCGCCTCAGCGCTGACACGCGTGAAGAACTGCGGTGATGGCTTCTCGACGCCCCACCTCGCGGAGGAAGCGATGAAATCGGCGGGCAGCCCGAGTCGGCCCAGGGCGGTCTCGGCCGGCGCCGGCTGATTCCCCGCCAAGCCCACGGTGTACCCCGCCGCGCGCACCGCTCGGAGACAGGGCAGCGCATCGGGATAGAAATCTGTGGCCTCCAAGACACCGCTGCTCGCCGGCCGCTCGACGCCGAGCAGGTCCCACACGCGTCGATGGTCCTCGCCACGCTCGATCAGCGCACCCAACCCGGCGAACAGGGTCAGGCGGGTTACGCCAACCTGATCGGCCAAGACCGACCACATCCGAGTCTCGTCAACGAGGGTCTCGCCCACGTCGAAGACCACGGCGCGAATGGCCGGGGGGAGCACGACGTTGCCCATCCGAACAGCGTGCCATCCAACGCGGGCGCGTCACCGACGCCATGCTTGTCGCAACGAGGGGCTACCGACCGAGAAGCACCGCTCGCCCTGGGTCACACCTGAGTCTCTCCGGCGGACTCAGGTCACCGAGAGCCGTCCCGCCAGGCGGTCGAGGCCGCCTTTGACCATCTGGGCATAGCCATCGTCGTCGAGCGCTCCGAGGGCCGCCTGGCCAAGTCGCAGGTGGGCACGGGCGAGTTCGAGGTCACCGAGACGGCGGTACACGTCGCCAAGGTTCAGGTGCAGCGACGGGTAGAACCCTCTCGCGTCGCGCGCCCGTTCGTGGGTCACCAGGTCGGCTGCTTCGAGGGCTCGGAGGTCCCAGACCAGCTCGTCGGCCGGGTCGTCTTGTACGTCGGCCGTCGAGTGGGCGACCGCGCAGCGATGGAACGGTTCACCGCCGGGGCCGATCCGCGTCCACAGGTCAGCGAACAACTGGTGGGCTGCCGCTCGCTCGCCGGCTTGGCCCAGCTCGATCCCCCGGCCGATCTGGACCATCGTGTCGTCAGGCTCGCTCATGGTGCCTCACGTGTTGGCTGGCCCAGGTACCACTGCGACGCGACGCTCCACCCGCGCTCTTCGAGTTGGCCGATACGGTCTGATCCAGGGGGCGTCGGCACGACCACCAAGACGGCGCCCATCGCCGCTGCCTCATGTTCGACCACGCCCAGGTCAGCACCGGCGTCCACCCGGTCGGCAAGGAGGACGGGTCCTCCGGGGTCGTAGACCGGTGGGGCTGGACCGAAGTGGCCCGAGAAGCCCGTTCCCTCCACCTGACCGGAAGCCGCCGCCGGGCCAGCAGCCACGAGCGGCTTGACCCACCACTCCTCGACCAGGGCCAGCGACAGGTTCCGGAGCATCTGGACCTTGGCGTCGTCGGCTCTGGCCGTCACCACCCGCAAGACGTTCGCTCCGGCCGCGCCGAGCCTGTCCCAGGTGGCCATGAGGAGCACGGCGCCGTCGTCGGACCAGGTGCCGTCGGCGTCGATGGCGAAGTCGTCCACGAAGCCCTCGGTGCCACGGAGTTGGCCGATGATGAAGCCGTGATCGGTCCGCAGGCCGACGTTCGTGTCCGAGGCGATCTGGCGTCCGAGGAAGCGGGCATGGAGACCGGTGACGCCGCCGGCCGGGTGCCAGAACACCGGAGAGTACGTCGCGTAGAGCCGACGACGGTCCTCCATCCGTTCCGCCGCCCAGGCAACATCGTCGGTTGAGAGATCTCTGACCGTCACGGGAACATGATGGCTTCACAGGGGCCGACAAGACCAACGCCTGATGGAGGAACCTGTTCTCGTGGTGATCGCACCGGTAGCTGGGCAGTCGAAGGGCGCTGCTCCGCGGCGCCAAGATGGGGTGGTGACGGCCGACCACCTTCCAACCGCCGCGGGGATTCGTTCGTGGCCTGAGTTCACCGTGGACGACCCGTTGCGGGTGCTGATCAGCGCCTGTCTGCTGGGTGTCCGCTGCGGCGTGGACGGCACCTCGTATGGCGCCCCGTTCGCACATATCGAACGGCTACTCGGGTTGCCCAACGTCCGAACGGTCGCCTTCTGCCCCGAGGACCTCGCCTTTGGGACACCCCGGGAGACGCCCGACATCCACGACGGCACCGGGCCGGGGTCAGCGAGACCGACCCGCCACGGCCCCGGCCACGAGCCACGTATCCCATGGTCTTGAGTGCGTCCGTCAACTGCCTGTAGGCGTTTTCGTCCAGGCCAAGCTGCTGGCGGAGCCGCCCGTTGCCCACCGAGGTTCCATCGGCGGGCAGCCCCCGGAGAACGGCCAGGACGTACCGGTCAGTCACGGCGCAACCCCGTTGACTGACCGGCGAGGGACCGCCCGGTCGGTCTTGGTCGCCCAGGCGTCGATGTGCTTCCAGTCCCAGACCACGGATCGCCCGACGCGGGCCAGGGGCTTGGGGAACCCGGGACGATCTCGCCATTGGCGCACCGCCTCTCTCGACACCCCGAGACGCCGACCGATCTCAGCCCCTGACACCAGCTCTGCTGCCATAGCCGACCTTGACATACGGCAAGGCGAGGCAGCAAGTGGTCCTCGCCTCGGGCTTGGCGCCCGCTTACGAACCGTACCGCGGCCCCCGGGGA
>JALYVP010000311.1 GCA_030853185.1 Actinomycetota bacterium
CGGGCACACCGTCACCCTCGTCCGTCCCCGTCCGGCCGGACCGGCACGGCCCGGCCACAGCGCGTCGGGGTCGGTGCTCGGGCCCCTGACCCCCGCCCGGATGGCCCGGGCCGGACGGATCCTGGTCGAGGGCATCCACGACGCCGAACTGGTCGAGAAGGTCTGGGGTGACGACCTGCGGGTCGAGGGTGTCGTCGTCGAACGCCTCGACGGTGTCGACGACCTGGCTGCCGTCGTGCGGACGTTCGCCCCCGCCGCCGACGCCCGGCTGGGAATCCTCGTCGACCACCTGGTGCCCGGAAGCAAGGAGTCCCGGATCGCCGAGACGGCCCGTGGCCCCCACGTGATGATCGCCGGCACCCCCTTCGTCGACGTGTGGTCGGCGGTGCGCCCATCGGTGCTCGGCATCGCCGCCTGGCCGCAGATCCCCAGGGGTCGATCATGGAAGGAGGGTGTCTGTGAGGTTCTCGGCGAGCCCGTCCCGGGCCTCCTGTGGAAGCGGATCCTCGGCTCGGTCAGCACCTACGCCGACCTGGAGCCGGCGCTGGTGGGGGCGGTGGAGTCACTCATCGACTTCGTCACCGCCGGCCCGGGATAGGGGACGGAGCGGTATCCTGCGTCGACCGCAACCTACCGGAGACGCCACCACGAGCCTGATCTCCTGCTTTCGCCCGCCCTCGCTCGGATCACGTGGGGGCCCGGCGCGGGGACGGTGCCGACGGCGGGCTGCCCCATGGCGGTGACGTCCCTCGGTCTCGACGGACAATCCCTCGATGTGCCCACCATCGCCGGTTTGGGCGAACAGACCATCCCCGCCATCACCGATGTGTCGCTTGTGGATCGGGCGACGCGCGCGGCGACGGCGATGGTCTCGGTGCCGGCCTACGGGCGCAGCACCGGCGTCGGCGCCAACCGCGAGCTCATCGTCGATGCATCCGACACGGGCCACGCGTTGCGCCTGTGGGCCAGCCACGCCGCCGCCACCGGCCCACTGGTCGACGAGGTGGCCGTGCGCGCCATGCTGGCGGTCCGCCTCAACCAGATCTGCACGGGACGTACCGGCGTGTCCACCGAGTGCGCCCACGCCCTGCGCCAGGCGGTCGAGGCCGACGCTCTGCCTGCCGTGCACCGCTACGGTGCCATCGGCACGGGTGATCTGACCGCCCTGGCCGAGCTGGGCCTGTGCCTGGCCGGGAGGCGGCGCTGGTGGCGAGTGAAGGGCACCGCCCCCGACCCGATCAGCCCCACGGTGGGTGACGGTCTGGGCCTGCTGTCGAGCAACGCCCTGACCGTGGCCCTGGCCGCGCTCGCGTCCAACGGCCTGACCGAGCTGTCCCGGGCTGCCACCATGATCACCGCCATGAGCTGCGTGGCGGCCGGCACGTCGGCGGAGGCCTTCTCGCCCGTGGTGTGGCCTGACCGGACGGCCGGGGTCGCCGACACGTCCGGGCGATCGGTCCGCCTCGGCTCATCCGGCGGGGCCTGGGTGGCGGCCACCCTCGCCGAGCTGCTCCGTGGCGACGGCCGCCGGCTCCAGGACCCCTACCCCCTGCGGGGCGCGCCCGCCTGGCACGGTCCGCTCGTGACCGCCATCGACGAGCTGTCCGCGGAGCTGCAACGTGAGCTCAACCGCTCGACCGAGAACCCCCTCCTCGTGCCGGAGGTCGGGCGCTGGTTGCACCACGCGGCCATCGTTGCGACGGAGCTGGCCGCCCACCTCGACGCCACCCGAGTGGCTCTGGTCACAGCGGCCAACGGCTCATTGGCCCGCATCCGCCTTCTCCACCTCCCGAACGTGACCGGGCTGCCTGCCTTTCTCGCCGTCGGGCCGGCGGGCAGCAGCGGGACCATGATCTGCGAGTACAGCGCCGCGGCGGCGGTGGCGGAGCTCCACCAACGGTCCCTGCCCGCCGGGATGGCCTGGACGACCCTCTCCCTCGGCCACGAGGACGGCGCCAGCTTCGCCACCCAGAGCGCCCTCGCCGCTCGCGAGGCGGTCACGCCCTTCCGGGCGGTGCTGAGCGCGGAGCTGATCGTGGCCGCCCGGGCCCTGCGGATCTCCGGTTGGCCGGGCGAGGGGCTCCGGGCCACGGCCGCCCCCCTGCTCGGGGAACTGATCGACACCGTCCTGGCCGCCCTCCCCGACGAGCTCGGCGACCACGACCTCGGTCCCGAGCTGCAGCTCGGCTCGGAGCTGTTGCCCACCCTGGCCCAAGCGTCGCGAGCTGTCGACTCGGCCGAGCGTCTCCCGGCGAAGCGATTCCCCACAGAAGGAGCCCCACCATGACCGTCCCGTCGAACGGGCCCCGGCGGGCCGAGCGGGGCAGCCACCTCCACTGCCGGGGTTGGTCCCAGGAGGCGGCGCTGCGGATGCTCCACAACAACCTGGACCCGGAGGTGGCCGAACGCCCCGAGGACCTCGTCGTCTACGGCGGCACGGGGCGCGCCGCACGGGACTGGGACTCGCTGCGCGCCATCGAGGCCTCCCTCGTCGACCTGGCGGACGACGAGACGCTGCTGGTCGGCTCGGGCCGGCCCGTCGGGCGCTTCCGGACCCACGAGTGGGCGCCCCGGGTCCTGATCGCCAACTCCAACCTGGTGCCGGATTGGGCGAACTGGGAGGAGTTCCGGCGACTGGAGGCGCTGGGGTTGACCATGTACGGGCAGATGACGGCGGGCAGCTGGATCTACATCGGGACCCAGGGCATCCTCCAGGGTACCTACGAGACGTTCGCGGCGGTCGCGGCCAAGCGTTTCGGCGGGACGCTGCGCGGCCACATCGTGCTGACCGCGGGCCTCGGTGGGATGGGTGGCGCCCAGCCCCTGGCCATCACCATGAACGACGGGGTGGCGCTGTGCGTCGAGTGCGACGAGACTCGCATCGATCGCCGGATCGCCCAGCGCTACCTCGACGAGAAGGCCCCGTCGCTGAAGGCCGCCTTGGCCCGCTGCGTCCGGGCCGTCAAGGCCAGCGAAGCGGTGTCGGTCGGGGTGGTTGGCAACGCCGCCGACGCCTTCGCCGAACTGCTCCGCCTCGACGCCCCCGTCGACGTCGTCACCGACCAGACCTCCGCCCACGACCCCCTGGCCTACCTGCCGAGCGGTGTGGCGATCGAGGACATGGCCGCCTACCGGGCGGAGGACGCGGCCGGCTTCACCCACCGGGCCCGCGCGTCGATGGCCCGCCATGTCGAGGCCATGGTCGGTTTCGCCGACGGTGGCGCCGAAGTCTTCGACTACGGCAACTCGATCCGCGATGAAGCTCGCAAGGGTGGCTACGAGCGGGCGTTCTCGTTCCCGGGGTTCGTTCCCGCCTACATCCGGCCGCTGTTCTGCGAGGGCAAGGGCCCGTTCCGGTGGGCGGCGCTGTCCGGTGATCCGGGAGATATCGCCGCCACCGACCGCGCCGTCCTGGAGTTGTTCGGAGACAACGAGCCGCTGGTGCGATGGATGCGCCTGGCCCGCGAACGGGTCGCGTTCCAGGGTCTCCCCGCCCGGATCTGCTGGCTGGGCTACGGGGAGCGGGACCGGGCGGGAGCCCGGTTCAACGACATGGTCGCCTCGGGCGAGGTGGCGGCACCGATCGTGATCGGCCGCGACCACCTCGATTGTGGCTCCGTCGCCTCGCCCTACCGGGAGACGGAGGGGATGGCCGACGGGTCGGACGCCATCGCCGACTGGCCCCTGCTCAACGCCCTGCTCAACACGGCCAGCGGCGCATCGTGGGTCTCGATCCACCACGGGGGAGGGGTCGGCATCGGACGATCCATCCATGCCGGCCAGGTCTGTGTGGCCGACGGTACCCCTCTGGCCGCCGAGAAGCTCTCCCGGGTGCTCACCA
>JALYVP010000064.1 GCA_030853185.1 Actinomycetota bacterium
TGTCGCGCATGGAGCGGGTCGTGCGGGAGCGCATGACCACCCAGGACGTGGAGGCCATCACCCCCCAGACCCTGATCAACATCCGCCCCGTCGTCGCCGCCATCAAGGAGTTCTTCGGGACCTCCCAGCTGAGCCAGTTCATGGACCAGACCAACCCCCTGTCCGGTCTGACCCACAAGCGCCGGTTCTCCGCCATGGGCCCCGGCGGTCTGTCCAGGGAGCGGGCCGGCTTCGAGGTGAGGGACGTCCACACCTCCCACTACGGCCGCATGTGTCCCATCGAGACCCCCGAGGGCCCCAACATCGGCCTCATCGGCCACATGGCCAGCTTCGGGCGGATCAACTCCTACGGCTTCATCGAGACGCCGTACCGCAAGGTGCTCGACGGCCGGGTCACCACCGACATCCAGTACCTGGCCGCCGACGAGGAGGAGGAGTTCGTCATCGCCCAGGCCAACGCCAAGTTGGCCGACGATGGCACCCTCATCGAGGACCGCATCCTCGTCCGCCGGGCCCCCCAGGGTCCCGGTGTGCGCGTCGGTGCCGGAGGGACGAGCTACGGCACCACCTCCGAGGTGGACTTCGTCCCCCCCGCCGA
Source organism: Actinomycetota bacterium (assembly GCA_030853185.1). Classification (GTDB taxonomy): domain Bacteria; phylum Actinomycetota; class Acidimicrobiia; order Acidimicrobiales; family Palsa-688; genus JALZAH01. The sequence goes on from JALYVP010000064.1 coordinate 599, forward strand.
GGTGGACCTGATGGACATCTCCCCCAAGCAGATCGTCTCCATCTCCACCGCCCTCATCCCCTTCATCGAGCACGACGACGCCAACCGGGCCCTCATGGGCGCCAACATGCAGAAGCAGGCGGTCCCGCTCCTCAAGCCCGAGGCCCCCTTCGTCGGCACCGGCGTCGAGGCTCGGGCCGCCGGTGACGCCGGCGACACCCTCCTGGCCGAAGGCCGTGGGGTGGTCGTCGAGGTCGGCGGCGAGCACGTCACGGTCGACTACGAGCCGGGCCAGACCGACTGGGCCGGCACCGCGCTGGGCCGCAAGGTCTACCGGATGGCCAAGTTCCGCCGGTCCAACCAGAACACGTGCCTCAACCAGCGGATCGTCGCTGACGAAGGCAACATCGTCGAGACCGGGGACCTGCTGGCCGACGGCCCCGCCACCGAGATGGGCGAGCTGGGCCTCGGAAAGAACCTCCTGGTGGCCTACATGCCTTGGGAGGGCTACAACTACGAGGACGCCATCATCCTCTCCGAGCGCCTCGTCAAAGACGACGTCCTGAGCAGCATCCACGTCGAGGAGCACGAGGTCGACGCCCGCGACACCAAGCTGGGCGCCGAGGAGATCACCAGGGACATCCCCAACCTGTCCGAGGAGATCCTCAAGGACCTCGACGAGCGGGGCATCATCCGAATCGGGGCCGAGGTCGGAGCCGGTGACGTGCTCGTCGGCAAGGTCACCCCCAAGGGGGAGACCGAGCTGACCCCCGAGGAGCGGCTCCTGCGGGCCATCTTCGGGGAGAAGGCCCGGGAGGTGCGCGACACGTCGCTCAAGGTGCCTCACGGCGAGTCCGGCAAGGTCATCGACGTCCGGGTGTTCTCCCGCGAGGACGCCCACGAGCTGCCGCCGGGCGTCAACCAGCTGGTCCGGGTCTACGTCGCCCAGAAGCGCAAGATCTCCGAGGGCGACAAGCTGGCCGGCCGCCACGGCAACAAGGGCGTCATCTCCAAGATCCTCCCGGTCGAGGACATGCCCCACCTGGCCGACGGCACCCCGGTCGACATCATCCTGAACCCTCTCGGCGTCCCGTCCCGGATGAACGTCGGACAGGTGCTCGAGAGCCACCTGGGCTGGGCCGCCCGCTGGGGCTGGGAAGGAAACGAGCTGGCCACCGCCCCTCTGCGGGGCACAGAGCGCAAGACCCGCCCGGTCGGCCAGCCGTCGGTTCACATCGCCACCCCCGTCTTCGACGGCGCCCACTGGGACGAGGAGGACGACGCCGGGCGCCACCCGACCATGCAGAACATCCTCGCCACCCTGCAGCCCGAGGCGGCCGGCACCGACTACGGCGACGGCGGCCGGCTGATCGGCGTCGACGGCAAGACCACCCTCTACAACGGGCGGACCGGTCTTTCCTACGACAACACGATCAGCGTCGGCTACGCCTACATCCTCAAGCTCCACCACCTGGTGGACGACAAGATCCACGCCCGGGCCACCGGCCCCTACTCCATGATCACCCAGCAGCCCCTCGGCGGTAAGGCCCAGTTCGGTGGGCAGCGCTTCGGGGAGATGGAGGTCTGGGCCCTGGAGGCCTACGGAGCGGCCTACGCCCTCCAGGAGCTGCTCACCATCAAGTCCGACGATGTTCTCGGCCGAGTCAAGGTCTACGAGGCCATCGTCAAGGGTGAGAACATCCCCGAGCCGGGCATCCCCGAGAGCTTCAAGGTCCTCATCAAGGAGATGCAGAGCCTGTGCCTCAACGTGGAGGTCCTCTCCACCACCGGCGAGCAGATCGAGATGCGCGAGTTGGACGAGGACGTGTTCCGCACCGCTGAAGAGCTGGGGATCGACATCAGTCGACCCGAGCGTGGCTCCGACGAGGAGGACGCACGGCGAGCCAGCGAGCGGGGCTTCTAGGCGGTGGGGCGCAGCGAAAGCTTGTCTCCTCACTCTGATCGGGCCGGTACCCCCGGCGCTCCCATCCCCGCCTCCCCCCGGCACCCCCGGGTGGGCGGAGGGGAGAACCTTTTGACGAAAGGGCTCGTCACCCATGCTTGATGTAAACAATTTCGAACAGCTCCGGATCGGCCTGGCCACGGCCGACGCCATCCGTACCTGGTCCAACGGCGAGGTGAAGAAGCCGGAGACCATCAACTACCGCACCCTGCGTCCGGAGAAGGACGGCCTGTTCTGCGAGAAGATCTTCGGCCCGACCAAGGACTGGGAGTGCTACTGCGGAAAGTACAAGCGGGTCCGGTTCCGCGGGATCATCTGCGAGCGTTGCGGCGTCGAGGTGACCCGGTCCAAGGTCCGCCGGGACCGCATGGGTCACATCGAGCTGGCCGCCCCCGTCGTCCACATCTGGTATCTCCGCGGGACCCGGTCGTGGTTGGCCTACCTCCTCATGGGCACCGAAGCCCGTGAGGAGCTGAAGGCCAAGCAGCTCGAGAAGGTCATCTACTTCGCCGCCAACCTCGTCACCTTCGTGGACGAGGAGAAGCGCCACGCCGACCTGCCCAACCTCGAGGCGGAGCTGGGCGAGGAGCTCACCGAGATCGAGCGGGGCCGCGACCTCGACCTCGACCGCCGGTTCAAGGCGCTCGAGGAGGAGCTGGCCGCCCTCGAGGCGGACGGGGCCAAGGACTCCGAGATCAAGGCCCGCCAGCGCCAGGTGGACAAGGAGCTGGCCGGCATCCGGGAGCGGGCCGAGGCGGAGCTGGACCTGGTCCGGCGCTCCTTCGACGAGTTCCGCAACCTGCACAGCCGCAAGATCATCGAGGACGAGCTGCTGTGGCGGGAGCTGAAAGACCGCTTCGGTGACTACTTCCGCGGTGGCATGGGCGCCGAGGCCATCGCCCAGCTGATCGCCGAGATCGACTTCGACTCCGAGGAGATCAAGCTCCGCGAGGCCATCGATCCGGCCGACGGCCGCCGCCCGCTGTCGGTGCAGCGCAAGCAGAAGGCCATCAAGCGCCTCAAGATCGTCACCGCCTTCAACCGCCGGGACGACCATGGTCGCCGGGCCAACGACCCGCGGGCCATGATCCTCGACGCCGTCCCCGTGATCCCCCCCGAGCTGCGGCCCATGGTCCAGCTCGACGGTGGGCGCTTCGCCACCTCTGACCTCAACGACCTGTACCGCCGCGTCATCAACCGCAACAACCGGCTGAAGCGCCTTCTCGACCTCGGCGCCCCCGAGATCATCGTCAACAACGAGAAGCGGATGCTCCAGGAGGCCGTCGACGCCCTGTTCGACAACGGCCGCCGGGGCCGGCCGGTGACCGGTCCGGGCAACCGTCCCCTCAAGAGCCTCTCGGACATGTTGAAGGGCAAGCAGGGCCGGTTCCGCCAGAACCTGTTGGGCAAGCGCGTCGACTACTCCGGTCGTTCGGTCATCGTGGTCGGACCCACCCTGTCCCTCCACCAGTGCGGCCTGCCCAAGCAGATGGCGCTCGAGCTGTTCAAGCCGTTCGTCATGAAGCGCCTGGTCGACCTGGAGCTGGCCCAGAACATCAAGTCCGCCAAGCGGATGGTCGAGCGGCGCCGGGCCCAGGTCTGGGACGTCCTCGAAGAGGTCATCAAGGAGCACCCGGTGTTCCTCAACCGGGCCCCGACCCTCCACCGCCTCGGCATCCAGGCCTTCGAGCCGATCCTGGTCGAGGGCAAGGCCATCCAGATCCACCCGCTGGTGTGCACCGCCTTCAACGCCGACTTCGACGGTGATCAGATGGCCGTCCACCTGCCGCTGTCCACCGAAGCCCAGGCCGAGGCCCGGATCCTCATGCTGTCGGCCAACAACATCCTCTCCCCGGCCACCGGTCGGCCGATCGTCACGCCGACCCAGGACATGGTCTACGGCGCCTACTACCTGACCCTGGTCAAAGACGGTGCCAACGGCGAGGGGCGGGTCTTCCGCCACCTCCACGAGGTGGAGCGGGCCTATGAGTCCGGCGACCTCGACCTGCACGCCCGGATCACCTGGCGGCGGCCCCTGCTCGTCGCCGGCGGCGCCTCCGCCGGGCTCAACTCGGGCCCTTCAGTCAACGGAGCCGGCGAGCTCACCGACGACGGAGCGCCCGGCGCTCCCAGCAGCATCGACCCCGTGGCCGACGCCACCTCCTTCGAGGCCATCGAGACGACCCCGGGCCGAATCATCTTCAACACGACGCTGCCGGACGACTTCCCCTTCGTCAACGACGTGGTCGGCAAGCGCAACCGCAGCATCGGGTCCATCGTCGAGGTGCTGGCCGATCGTTACCCGCGGGTGATCGTGGCCGAGAGCCTGGACAAGATCAAGAACCTGTGCTTCCGCTTCGCCGCCCAGTCCGGTCTGACCATCTCCATCAACGACGTGCGGACCCCGCCGACCAAGGCGGACATCATCGCCCGCTACGAAGCCGAGGCGCAGAAGGCCGAGGCCCAGTTCAAGCGGGGCATCATCACCGACGACGAGCGGCGCCAGAAGGAGATCGAGATCTGGACGTCGGCCAACTCCGAGGTCGGCCGGGCCATGGAGGACGCCCTCCACGCCATCCCCTACAACCCGCTGGACATGATGGTGGACTCCGGCGCCCGAGGGAACCCGCAGCAGGTCCGCCAGATCGCCGGCATGAAGGGGCTGGTCTCCAACCCCCGAGGCGAGATGATCCCCCGGCCCATCCTTTCCTCGTTCCGTGAGGGCCTGTCGGTCCTCGAGTACTTCATCTCCACCCACGGGGCCCGCAAGGGCCTGGCCGACACTGCCCTGCGGACCGCCGACTCGGGCTACCTGACCCGGCGCCTGGTCGACGTCGCCCAGGAGCTGATCATCCGGGAGGACGACTGCGGCACCACCCGCGGCATATGGGTCCGCGACATCCAGCCCGACGACGAGAAGGTTCGCTCCTACCTGGAGACCCGCATCGACGGCCGCCACCTGGCCCGCGAGGTCACCCTCTCGGACGGGACCGTCGTCCCCGCCGGCACCCAGATCAGCCCCGAGTTGATGGTGATCCTGCGCGACGACCCCGCCGTCACCGAGCTGCTGTGCCGGTCCGTGCTCGCCTGTGAGGCCGAGCACGGGATCTGCGCCGCCTGCTACGGGCGTTCGCTGGCCACCAACCTCCACATCGAGCTGGGCGAAGCCGTCGGTGTCATCGCCGCCCAGTCGATCGGTGAGCCCGGCACCCAGCTGACGATGCGGACGTTCCACACCGGCGGCATCGCCGGCGAGGACATCACCCACGGCCTGCCCCGAGTGGTGGAGCTGTTCGAGGCGCGCACCCCCAAGGGCGCGGCGATCCTGTCCCGGACGTCGGGTGTGGTCCGGATCACCGAGGAGGACAACGCCCGCCGGGTCACCGTGGTGGGCGACGACGGCACCGAGGACGTCTACAACGTCAACCTGCGAGCCAAGCTGGCCGACGGCATCCGCGAGGGCGCCGAGGTCGGAGCCGGTGACGCCATCGTCGACGGCCCCAAGGACCCCAAGCAGCTGCTCGACATCAAGGGCATCCGCGAGACCCAGCAGTACCTGGTGAGCGAGGTCCAGCAGGTCTACCGCGACCAGGGCGTGTCCATCCACGACAAGCACATCGAGCTCATCGTCCGCCAGATGCTGCGCCGGGTGCTCGTCGCCGAGCAGGGCGAGTCGCCGTTCCTGCCCGGGGAGCGGGTGGACTCCCGCAGCTACGCGGAGGCCAACCGCCGGCTGGTCTCGGAGAGCAAGCGTCCCGCCGAGGGTCGCCCCGAGCTGATGGGGATCACCAAGGCGTCTCTGGCCACCGAGAGCTGGTTGTCGGCGGCCTCGTTCCAGGAGACCACCCGGGTGCTCACCGAGGCGGCCATCGAGGGCAAGTCCGACCAGCTCTTCGGGCTCAAGGAGAACATCATCATCGGCAAGCTCATCCCCGCGGGCACGGGCATGTCCCGGTACCGGGACCTGGTGATGGACGCCCCCGAGGCCGAGCACATGACCTTCTGGTCATCCGAGGATGAGGGCGGCACCGAGGATCTGGCGGCCTGGCTGGCATCGATCGGCAACGGGGCCGACGCCAGCGGCGACGGGTATCCCAACCTGTCAGCCGTTCCCGCCGACGAGGCCGGCGACGCCGGCGGGGCGACGCCAGCCCAGGGGTTCGGTTCCAGTGGCGAGGAGAGTGCCTCGTAGGGCTCCCCCGGCTGGCTCGGGCTGCCGGCACCCGCCAGGGCCCTGGCGGCTTGGGGCTCAGTAGTGTCGCTCGCGTGTGCAGCGCCAAGCCCGACGAAACCGAGCCCGCGGGGACGTCCGAGTCGGCTGAGGCCGACCTCGGCGGTCAAGGATCGGCGGGAGCCGAGGCTCTCACCCCGAGCGCGGCGTCGCTACTGGCCGGGGTGGACGCCAACGCCCTCATGGACCAGCTGTTCGATCGCCTTCTTCACGGCTCTCCCCAGTACACCCCGGTGCAGATCGCCGAGGCGTCCAACGTCGATCGCGACGTCAGCCGCCGGCTGTGGCGGGCCATGGGGCTGGCGGACGTCCCCGACGACGTCGTCGCCTTCACGGAGATGGACCTCGACGCCCTTGAGCGGACCAAGGTCCTGCTCGGGCAGGGCGAAATCCAGATGCATCTCATCGTCCAGCTGGCCCGGGTGTTGGGGCTGGCCACCGCTCGCATCGCCGATTCGGTGGTGGACTTCACCCTCGACCGCTTGGTGGCGGACTCGGCTGGCGACGGGGCGGACTCAGCGGACGGCGGGGAGGGGGGCGGCGGCCGGGTGGCCGTCCCCAGGGACGGGCACCAGTCCAGGAATGTCGGAGCCGAGCAGGCCAAGACGGATCTGCCCCTGGTCAGCTTGCTGCTGGACCAGCTCGACCAGTTGGTCGTCTACCTGCTCCACCGCCACCTGGTCGACGCCACCGCCCGGCGCCTCTCCGCGGCCGGCGACGGGGCCACCGCGGCCCAGCTGGCCGTCGGGTTCGCCGACCTGGTGGGGTTCACCGCTCTCAGCCAGGAGATCAGCGACGCCGAGATCGTCAGCCTGATCGAGCGCTTCGAGGCCCTCACCTCCAACGAGGTCGTCGGGGCCGGCGGGCGCATCATCAAGATGATCGGGGACGAGGTCATGTTCTCGGCACCCGAGTCAGCCGGTCCGGAGATCGCCCTGCGCCTGGCCAAGACATTCACCGACCCGGAACTCCCCTCCATACGAGTAGGCCTGGCCAGCGGCACGGTCCTGTCCCGCTCCGGTGACCTCTTCGGGCCGGTGGTCAACCTGGCGGCCCGGGCCACCGCCATCGCTAACCCCGGGACCGTGGTCGTGTCCGCCAGCATCCGAGACAAGGTCGTCGACGACGAGCGCTACGACCTGCGGCGCCTCCGGCCCCGCCGGCTCAAAGGTATTGGTTTCGTGGAGCTCAATGTGCTGCGCCGGGCCAAGGGCCACGAGCCCGACCATGACTCCGAGGGTCGCGAGGCCGAGCCGGGGCATGGCGACGATCACGACGGCGACCGTGCCTCGAAGGGCCGCAAGAGCTCGAAGGGCCATGGATCGCGAGAACCATGACGGCACCGGCCGGCGTCGGGAGAGGACCCCGATGCCGCGGCGCTCACCCCGCCGCCTGGCGCCTTTTGTCACGCCCCCGGGAGGCGCTAGCATACCGTTTTGGCCATGTGGCCAGCCGTGGCGCGCACCACCTCCCCGTTGGGCCGCCCGGATCCGAAGAGTCGAGAGGTTGCATGCCCACCATTGCACAGCTGGTCCGAAAGGGTCGCGAGCAGAAGTCTGAGAAGACCAAGAGCCCGGCCCTGGGTGGGGCCCCGCAACGGCGCGGCGTGTGCACGCGTGTGTTCACGACCACGCCCAAGAAGCCCAACTCGGCGCTGCGCAAGGTGGCCCGGGTTCGCCTGACGAGTGGCACCGAGATCACCGCCTACATCCCCGGCGTGGGCCACAACCTCCAGGAGCACTCCATCGTCCTCGTACGCGGGGGCCGGGTGAAGGACCTGCCCGGCGTTCGTTACAAGATCATCCGCGGCACCCTCGACACCTCCGGCGTCCGCGACCGCAAGCAGGCCCGTAGCCGCTACGGCGCCAAGAAGGGCTAGGCACCGCATGCCCCGCAAGGGACCCGCTCAGCGTAGGGATCTGCTCCCCGACCCGATCTACCGGTCGGTGCTGGTCACTCAGATCGTCAACAAGGTGCTCGAACGCGGCAAGCGCAGCCTGGCCGAGCGCATCGTGTACGAAGCCCTCGACTCCATCAAGGAGAAGACGGGCAACGAGCCCATCGCCACCTTGAAGCGAGCGATGGACAACACCAAGCCCCAGCTCGAGGTACGTAGCCGCCGGGTCGGCGGCGCCACCTATCAGGTCCCCGTCGAGGTCCGGCCGCGCCGGGCCACGACCCTGTCGATCCGCTGGCTGGTGGGCTACTCCCGCAACCGGCGGGAGAAGACGATGGCCGAGAAGCTGGCCGCCGAGCTGCTCGATGCCTCCAACGGTGTTGGGGCCGCGGTCAAACGCCGCGAGGATCTCCACAAGATGGCCGAGTCCAACAAGGCATTCGCCCATTACCGCTGGTGATGGGCGGTCAGCGACGCAGCTGACGCTCTCCGGCCCCGGTGGTGTCGCCGCCTGCGACCCTGCCGGAGCCAAACCGGAACGCATCTCGGCTGCGGTCCGGCACAATGGAACAACGGTTACCGGGCCGCATCGATCTGGCCCGGCCGCCCCCCGAAGAATCCGGCGGCCGAGCGAGCGCAGTGAGAGGCAGCGAATGGCTGAAGCGACAGCAAGACGAACGATGCCCCTGGCCAAGATCCGCAACATCGGGATCATGGCCCACATCGACGCGGGCAAGACCACCACGACCGAGCGCATCCTGTTCTACACCGGCCGCAACTACAAGATCGGTGAGGTCCACGAGGGGGCGGCGACCATGGACTGGATGGTCCAGGAGCAGGAGCGGGGGATCACCATCACGTCGGCGGCCACCACCTGCGAGTGGAACGGCACCCGGATCAACATCATCGACACGCCCGGCCACGTCGACTTCACCGTCGAGGTGGAGCGCTCCCTGCGCGTCCTCGACGGCGCCATCGCCGTGTTCGACGCGGTGGCCGGTGTCGAACCGCAGACCGAGACGGTCTGGCGCCAGGCGGACAAGTACCACGTGCCGCGGATGTGCTTCATCAACAAGATGGACCGCATCGGCGCCGACTTCTACCGCTGCGTCGACATGATCACCGACCGTCTCGACGCCCAGGTGGCGGTGGTCCAGTTGCCGATCGGGTCGGAGAGCAACTTCATCGGCCTGATCGACCTGATCAACATGAAGGCCATCATGTGGGATGACGAGACGGCGACCAAGGGCGAGACGTTCTCGGTCAACGAGATCCCGTCCGAGCTCCAGGCGGACGCCGACCGGTACCGCGCCACGCTGGTCGACACCCTGTCCAACTACGACGACGTGCTCACCGAGAAGTTCCTCGGCGACGAGCAGATCACGGCCGGGGACCTGCGCCGGGCCCTGCGAGCCGCCACCATCTCCAGCCAGGTGGTTCCCGTCCTGTGCGGGTCGGCGTTCAAGAACAAGGGCGTCCAGCCCATGCTCGACGCCGTCGTCGACTTCCTGCCGTCGCCCGTCGACATCACCGCCACCAAGGGACTCGACCTGAAGGGCATCGAGGAGCTCGAGCGTCACGCCGACGACGACGAGCCGTTCTCCGGTCTGGCGTTCAAGATCAGCACCGACCCCCGCTCGGGCGGGAAGCTGACCTACGTGCGGGTGTACTCGGGCAAGCTGGCCAAGGGCGCCGCCATCCTCAACTCCACCAAGGACCGCAAGGAGCGCCCGGGTCGCATCCTGCAGATGCACGCCTCATCGCAGGAGGAGCGAGAGGTCGCCTTCGCCGGTGACATCGTCGCCTTGGTCGGCATGAAGCAGACGACCACCGGGGACACGCTCTGTGACCCGAACGCCCCCATCGTCCTCGAGTCGTTGGACTTCCCCGAGCCGGTCATCCATGTCGCCGTCGAGCCCAAGACCAAGGTCGACCAGGACAAACTCTCTCGAGCGCTGCAGTCGCTGTCCGAGGAGGACCCGACGTTCCAGGTCCACTCCGACGAGGAGACCAACCAGACCATCATCGGCGGGATGGGCGAGCTCCACCTCGAGGTGCTTGTCGATCGGATGCTGCGCGAGTTCCGCGTCGACGCCAACGTCGGCAAGCCCCAGGTCGCCTACCGGGAGACGATCAAGGACACGGTCACCAAGGTCGAAACCCGTTACATCCGCCAGACCGGCGGCAAGGGCCAGTACGGCCACGTCGTGCTCACCCTGGAGCCCACCGGGCCCGGCGGCGGCTACGAGTTCGTGGACAAGATCAGCGGCGGCATCATCCCCAAGGAGTACATCCCGTCGGTCGACGCCGGGATCCAGGACGCCATGCAGTCGGGCGTCCTCGCCGGTTACCCCACCGTCGACATCCGGGCCACGTTGACCTACGGGTCGTACCACGACGTCGACTCCTCGGAGATGGCGTTCAAGATCGCCGGCTCGATGTGTTACAAGCAGGCGGCCCGCACCGCCCATCCCATCCTTCTCGAGCCCGTCATGGGCGTCGAGGTCCGCACCCCCGAGGACTACATGGGTGACGTCATCGGCAACATCTCCTCCCGCCGGGGCCGGGTGGAGGGAATGGACCAGTTGGGCAACACCCACGTCGTCAGGGCGCAGGTGCCGCTGGCCGAGATGTTCGGTTACGCTACCGACCTGCGGTCACGCACCCAGGGCCGGGCGACCTACACCATGCAGTTCAACTCGTACCAAGAGGTTCCGACCTCCGTCGCCACCGAGATCGTGGCCCGGGTACGAGGCGAGTAGTCCCAGCCGCTGGGTCACCCAGCGGCCAGCCGTTCGTCCGCACAGCCGGTGTCCCGCCTGTGCGAACCCGGTAACCTCTACGACCGCGTCAGAACCCGGCAGTGCTGCCGGTTCCTACAGGAGCGATTTCCCTTCATGGCCAAGAAGAAGTTCGACCGCAACAAGCCTCACCTCAACATCGGGACCATGGGTCACATCGATCATGGCAAGACGACCCTGACGGCGGCGATCACCAAGGTGCTCGCCGAACGCGACCCGAGTGGGGGCTCCACCTTCACGGCCTTCGATCAGATCGACAAGGCTCCCGAGGAGCGCCAGCGCGGCATCACCATCAACATCTCCCACGTCGAGTATCAGACGGCCAACCGCCATTACGCCCACGTCGACATGCCCGGCCACGCCGACTACATCAAGAACATGATCACCGGCGCCGCCCAGATCGACGGCGCCATCCTGGTGGTCTCCGCGGCCGACGGCCCCATGGCCCAGACCCGGGAGCACGTGCTGCTGGCCCGCCAGGTCGGGGTCCCCTCCATCGTCGTCGCTCTCAACAAGGCCGACGTGGTGGACGACGAGGAGCTGCTCGACCTCGTCGAGCTCGAGGTACGTGAGCTGCTCGACTTCTATGAGTTCCCCGGCGACGACACGCCGGTGATCCGGGTCTCCGCCCTCAAGGCCCTCGAGGGTGACAAGGAGTGGGAAGAGAAGATCATCGAGTTGATGGACGCCGTCGACTCGTTCGTCCCTGAGCCCACCCGTGAGCTCGACAAGCCGTTCCTGATGCCGATCGAGGACGTCTTCACCATCCAGGGTCGGGGTACCGTCGTGACCGGCAAGGTCGAGCAGGGTCGGGTCAAGGTGGGTGACGACATCGAGATCGTCGGACTGCGCAACACCCAGAAGACGGTGTGCACCGGCGTCGAGATGTTCCGCAAGATCCTCGACCAGGGCGAGGCCGGCGACAACATCGGGGCCCTCCTGCGAGGCACCAAGAAGGAGGACGTGGAGCGCGGTCAGGTGCTGTGCAAGCCCGGTTCGATCACGCCCCACACCGACTTCGAGGCCAACGTGTACGTCCTGAACAAGGACGAGGGCGGGCGCCACAAGCCCTTCTTCAACAACTACCGCCCGCAGTTCTACTTCCGGACCACCGATGTGACCGGTTCCATTACCCTCAACGAGGGCACGGAGATGGTCATGCCCGGCGACAACACCACCATGAAGGTCGAGCTGGGCAAGCCGATCGCCATGGACGAGGGCCTTCGCTTCGCCATCCGGGAGGGCGGGCGTACCGTCGCCTCCGGTCGGGTCACCAAGATCATCAAGTAGCACCCGGCACCCGCAGCTCTTTGACATCCCATCTCGAAAGAAGAACGTTCATGCGCTTCTCGGTTCTCTCCCGTGGCTGACCGGCAACGGATCCGCATCCGCCTCAAGGCCTACGATCACGAGATCATCGATCAGTCGACGAAGAAGATCGTGGAGACGGTCCTGCGAACCCAGGCCAAGGTGCGCGGTCCCGTGCCTCTGCCGACGGAGAAGAACCGCTACACGGTGATCCGCAGCCCTCACAAGTACAAGGACAGCCGGGAGCACTTCGAGATGCGGGTGCACAAGCGCCTCCTCGACATCGTCGAGCACACACCGAAGACCGTCGACTCGCTGCAGCGCATCGAGCTGCCGGCCGGCGTCGACATCGAGATCAAGATACAGAACGTTTAACGCTCAGCGTAGTTTCCGATGACGTTCCGTGTTCGGACGTCGCCGGCCTGATGGACCGTCTCACCGCCCGGTACACCAACGCCGCCACGGCGAACCAGTGCCGGGCGGAGCTGTCTTCGCTCTTCGGTTTCGCCGGGGCGGGGAACCCCCGGATGCTGAGCGATGCCGCGGTGAACCACTGGGTGGCGCAGGACCGGGCCAACAACACCCGCCGGGGCCGCCTGGCTCGGGCATGCACGTTCCTGCGGGGTGCGTACGGATGGGCGAGACCGGATCGGTGTCTGCCCCAGGCTGCTGACGGTGCTTGACGACTACCTGGGCCGCTACGAAGTCGGCGTGGGGCGGCCGGTCTCGTCGGCGGATCCGGTGGTCTGCCGCCAGAAGCCCGGTGGCGGGACCGGACCGTGGGGCTGGGCGTCAAGCAGCCCCGCAGCATGGCCAACCCGGCCACCACCATGCGCAGCTACATCGACCCCCTCGACACCGGGATGGTCCGCCGGGCGGCGTCGGTGCTGGACCAGGGGGTCTATCGCCGAGATGGCATGGTGGCGCCGATCACCACGCGAGGTACCGTACGATCTGTCCGTGACGGAACGGATGTGGTCCCTGGCTGAATTCTGTTTCGACGAGGGCATCGAAGCGGTTGAAGTAGATCTCCTCCTCGACGAGCTTGAGCCGATGACGCTGGGCCAAGCTCTGGAGATCGCCAGAGCAGGTGAGACGAACGTGATCGCCCGGTGGCCCGGTGACCGTGACCGCCCGTC
>JALYVP010000312.1 GCA_030853185.1 Actinomycetota bacterium
TACGAGTCGGGTCTCGTCGGGCCTCGGAGCTGGAGCTGGGTCCTGGTGGCGTCGTCGAGGACGACGGCACCGGCCAGCAGGCTGGGGGCCACCCGGTCCAGGACCCGACGGTGTTCGGGACCGAGGGCCACGTTGAGACAGCGGAGGGGGCGCCCGTCGCTGGTCGTCGGCGAGGGCTTGACCCCTTGCCAGCTCTGCACCCCGTAGGTGCGCCGGGGCCCGGCCTGGTCTTGGAGGAGCTGCAGGACGGGGAAGCGCCGGGGCCGGGCAAAGGCGGCAGCGGTCACGCGGTCCAGATCGACCGGCCGGCCCCACCCGAAGGGCGACCGCACCCGGAGGGCATGACCCTCGATGCGCAGTGCGCTGCGACCGTACAGCCAGGCCAGCCCGAACGAGAAGAGGGCGAGGAAGGCGCCGACGAGCGCCCCGGTGGCCACCTGGCTGGCCTTTCCCGTAGATGCCCCCAGGATCAGGCACAGCACGGCGAAGGCCAGACCGAGCATCCGCAGAATCAGAGCGTCGACGGTCCGGACCGTCAGCCCATCCCGGTCGTCCTCCAACACCATGCGTTGGCGCAGGTGCCGCCAGCGGTCACGTGCCTCCGGTGGTTGGCCGCCCTGGCCGTTCCGGTGGGTGGGGTCGGCTCCGGCGTCGAGCATCACCCGGACGGCGTTGGCATGGCCGAAGTGGGCGGCCAGGGTGAGGGCGGTGTCCCCCCGCTCGTCGACGGCGTCCACGCCGGCGCCCGCGTCGAGGAGGTGGCGAAGGGTCGTCACCTGACCTCTCGACGCCGCCGCCATGACCGCTGTACGTCCCAGGTCGGCGGTCTGGCCCAGGTCGACGCCTCGGGCGATGAGGTCGTCGAGGAGGTCCGTGGCCCCCACACCGGCCGCGGAGATGAGAGCGGTCATCCCCCCCTCGCGGATCGTCTCGGGAAGGGGATCGGTGTCCGCCACCGCCATCGACGAGGCGGCCTCGTGGACCATCGCCACCGCCGGTGCCGCCAGGTGAGATCCCCGTTCGGTGCTCAGGTAGAGGACCCCGGAGCGGGCCCCGACGGCCTCGACCTCGTCGGCCAGACGGGGAAGGGTCACCCAGGCCGACAGGCGCCGGTCGGCCGGGGACACGAAGATGCCACCGTCGTCAGCGGCGTGCACGTACAGGTCGCCGGGCCGCAGGGAGCCGCTCACGGCCAGGACACTAGGGCGGGTTTCAGAAGGGTTGTCGGGTCGCCACCGACGCCTTCGCGGGGCCGGAGCGGCGCCCGTCGCCGTCAGGGGTTGAAGAACAGGCTGGTGAACCGCAGGGCCAGCCACGGCCGCCGCCCCCCGGCCCGGAGCTTGCCTCGGACGATCGGACCCCACTGGCCGACGCGGCCGTAGCCCACCAGAACGAGCGTCACCGGATCCGCCGAGATCTGACAGTCCACCCGGCCGGTCCCTGCCGGTTCGACCTCGGCCGCTCCGTCGGCGACGCTGACCACGAAACGGGGCCCGCCCCGCCCGACGTTCACCCGGTAGGACATCCGCCGCCCTGCCACGGTGCTCGGGTTGACCGAAAGGGGCAGCATCGACGTGATCCCCCGGATCACCAGGTGAGCTTCGGGCACCGAGATGGGCCACGGCCGTCCCACCGTGGCGGCCACGTCGTAGCCGTGCACGAGCTGCTCGCCGACCAACATCGCCGTCGCCGTGCTCAGGCTCAGCGAGGCTCCGTCGCCGTACCAGGGCGTGGCGATCTGCTGGTGGCCGGGAAGGCCGGCGGTCGACGCCAGAAAGTCCTCGACCCGGGCGGCGATGAGCCCGGACAACGGCACCGGCTCCCGCTCGGGCTCGGCGCTGAGGGTGCCGGCGGTGACTGCGGAGAGGCGATCCGCGAAGGAGCCGGCCGGGGGGAAGAACGTCGCCACGGTGGCGTTGTCGCCCTTCGCCGCGTCGGTGAAGCCGCGCAGGCCTGCCGCCAGGTGCGCTCCCACTTCGCCGACGGTCCACGCCGAGCCCCGCACGGCCAGCGCAGGGTCGGCGACCGAACGGATCAGCGCCGCGGTCCTTCGACCCGCCTCGGTCAGGGCGGCGCGGGCCTCGCGGTTGTCGATCAACAGATCGGTGGTCATGGGTGGCCTGGTGGTGAGGCGGGACCCCGGCGCTGTTGGCGGATCGGGCCCCTGGGTACACCCCAACCGTGCCACCATCTCCGCCCGCCGGCAACGGGCAGCCCATTGCCGTACCCGGTCCCGCCGGTCCGGCTCCCGGTCGCCTGACCCGCGCCGCCGGTGGGCGAGCCCGGATGCAGGTGATCGCGATGCTCGCCGCCGTGCTGGGCCTGTCGGCGGCGGACACCGGCGCCATCGGCTCCCTCGCCGCCCCCCTGGAGCGGAGCTTCCACATCGGCAACACCCGCCTGGGCCTCCTGGTGACCGTGACCACCGCGGTCGGGGTCCTGACCACCCTGCCCTTCGGGGCAATCGCCGACCGCCTGAACCGCACCCGGGTCCTGCAGGCGGCCGTGCTCACCTGGGGCGTGGCCACGGCGATCAGCGCCTGCTCCGTCTCCTACACCATGCTCCTCGCCACCCGGGTGGCGCTCGGCGTCCTGGTCGCCGCCGCCGGGCCGCTGGTCGTGTCCCTGGCCGGGGATCTCTTCCCGGCCAACGAGCGGGGGCGCCTGTTCGGCCTGGTCCTGAGCGGCGAGCTCATCGGAGGCGGCTTCGGGATCGTGGCCGCCGGCACGCTGTCGGGGATCGCCGGCTGGCGACCGGCTCTGGCCATCCTGGCGGTGCCGGCGTTCGTCCTCGTCTGGGAGCTCCGACGCCATTTCCCCGAACCGGCCCGCGGCGGGCGGAGCGTCCTGCTAGCCGGCGCAACGACGATCCCCGCCGCCAACGACGCCCCTGACGACGTGGCGGTAGGGTCGGGCGGCGTCCCGCTGCCCTCGAGTGGCGGCACCGAACCGTCGATGGTCTTCGAGCAGGCCACGGCGAAGGGAGTCACCCCACCGCCCCACCTCGACCTGTCGAGCCCGGCCCCCGAAGGGCTGTGGAGCGCGGTGCGCTACGTCCTGCGGGTGCGGACCAACGTGGCCCTGATCCTGGCCTCGGGCTTCGGGTACTTCTTCCTGCAGGGCTTGGAGACCTTCGCCGAACTGTTCTTCCGCGACCGCTACGGCGTCGGTCAGTCGCTGGCCAGTGTCCTGTTCGTGTTCATCGCCCTCAGCTCCATCATCGGGGTGCTGGCTGGGGGACGGATCGCCGACGGCCTCGTCAAGCGCGGCCACAGCAGCGCCCGGCTCGTGGTCGCGGCCGTGGCCTTCGCGGCCACGCCGGCATTCTTCGCCCCCGGGTTGTTCACCACGACCCTGGCCGTGTCGCTCCCCCTGTTCATCATCGCCGGCGCCGCCATCGGGGCCGTCAACCCGCCGCTTGACTCCGCCCGCTTCGACATCATGCCGTCGATGCTGTGGGGGCGGGCCGAGGCGGTCCGCACCACGTTCCGCACCGTCATGCAGGGGGCGGCACCGCTCGTCTTCGGGATCGTCTCGGGAGCCTTCGGTGCGTCCAACCCCGGCATCGGCGCCGGGATCAACACGTCGCGCTCGGTCGTGTCCGGGGCGTCGGGGTACGGCCTGGCCCTGGCGTTCCTGGTCCTCTCCACCCCCCTGCTTCTCGCCGGGGCCGTGCTGGTCGCCGACCGGCACCGCTACCTGCGTGACGTCGTCGGCGCCAACCGGATGCACTTCGTCACCCTCGACCAGCCCTGAGACCGGCCCCGGGGCCGGTTGCTGGGAGGGGGTCACCGCGAGCTCGGTTGGGGGCGGAGGCACGAGCGGTGCCAGGT
>JALYVP010000313.1 GCA_030853185.1 Actinomycetota bacterium
GCGCCGTACGGGTCGGGCCGCGACGCGACGCGTCGGACAGCCGCCGGCGCCTGCCGCCCGCCCGCCAGGAGTACGTGGAGGGGACGGCCACGACCAGGACGACCTCGGCAGGTCCCGGCTTCGTCACCGTGCTGGACGATCTGATGCCCTGGCCCGGCTCGGCGGCCACCCCACCCGGCCGCATCGTCAGGGTGCTCACCGCCCGCTCCGGACCGGTCGACGTGGAGGTCGAGGTCGTCCCCGGCGCCGCCTACGGCCCGGCCCGATCCACCTCGGTGTGGTCGGAAGGGATGGCGTTCGGCTCCACCGTGGTCCGATCGGGCCTCGAGGCCGCGCCCGTGGCTCTCGACCGGGACCACATCCTGTGGCGCGCCGGCCGGCGACTGGAGCCGGGCCAGGCGATGGTCGTGACCATCGATCAGGCCGACCACCCCCACCACCAGCCCCTCTCCCCCGATGCCGCCCGCCGGGCGGTCGAGGACACGACCGCGGCGTGGCGGGCGTGGCTCGGTGACCTGACCTACCAGGGGCCGTACCGGGCCCAGGTGGAACGGGCGGCCCTGACCATCAAGGCCCTCACCTGGTACCGGGGCGGGGCGCCGGTGGCGGCCGGGACCGCCGGGCTGCCCCGCCGGGCGGGGGGCGAGCGCAACCGTGACGGGCGGGTGGTTCCCTGGCGCCTGGCCGCCGGGGCGGCCCGGGTGCTCGGCCGGATCGGCTTCGCCGAGGATGCCGAGGCAGCCGAAGCCTGGCTTCGAGGCGCCGTCGAGTCGTCGGCGCCGTCCTGGCCCAGCTTCGCAGACGTGGAGGGCGGCCCGGTTCCCGAAGGCGAAGAGCTGGCCGTGACCGGCTGGCGCCATTCGCAACCCGTCACCGTCGGCGGTACCACCCCCCGCCTGGACCTCGACCTGTACGGCGATGTGGCCGGAGCCGTCTCCGCCAGCAGTCGCCAACGCAGCGACGGCGCCTCCGGCGCCCCCGGGCCGCTCAGTGCCGCCTGGCCGGCGCTGGTCGCCGGGGCCGACTGGCTGAGCGACCACTGGAGGGATCCCGATGGCGGCGTGTGGGGCCTCGGCGGTCCCGCCCGTGACCTGGTGGCCTCAAAGGTCCAGGCGTGGGTGGCCCTCGACCGCTTGGCCCGCACCGCCCGGGCCGCCAACCCCCTCGACCTCGACGCCGCCGGCTGGCTGGTCACCGCCGCCCAGATCGCCTCTTGGTGCGAAACCGAGGGGCTGGCCGCCGACGGCGGGCTGCGCCTGGAACCCGCTCCCGAGGACCACCCCGACGCCGCCCTCCTCCGGGTGGCGTGGTCCGGTCCCTGGCCGGTCGACCATCTCATCGTGGTCAGGACCGTCGATCGGATCATCGAACAGCTCTCGGTCGGGTTGCTCGTCCACCGCTACCCGGCCAGCCTCGACGACGGGATCTCCGGCAGCGACAGCCCGGACGTGGAAGCCTCCCTGTGGGCGGTCCGGGCCCTCGCCCGCCTGGACCGCTGGGACGAGGCCCACACCAGGATGGAGGCCGTGTGCTCCCTGGCCAGCCCGGGTGGCCTCCTCGCCTCGGCCGCCGACCCGGCCTCGGGAGAGCTCCTGGGCAACCTGCCCGACGCCGGCGCCCACCTGGCCCTGATCCAGGCCGCCCTCGCATTGCAGGAGGGGCCGGCGTAGGGGTGCCGTTACGGCCGCACTGGGTAGAGAGAGCGCCACCGGCTGCCCCAGCCGGAGAGGAGCGTGGACATGGCATCAGGACGACTGATCTTGCGAGCAACGGTCGGAGGGCTCATGGCGGGCCACGGCCTCCAGAAGCTGGCCGGCAGCTTCGGCGGCCCGGGACTCAAGGGGACGCAACAGATGATGGGCTCGATCGGGATGCACCCGGCGAAGCCCCAGGCCGTAGCCGCCGCCCTGAGCGAGACGATCGGTGGGGGCCTCACCGCCGCCGGGCTCCTCAGCCCCCTCGGACCGGCCATGCTCACCGGGGCCATGGCCGTGGCCATCCAGAAGGTCCACGCCAAGAACGGCGTATGGGTCACCGCCGGCGGCTTCGAGTACAACCTGACGCTCATCGCCGCCGCCTTCGCCCTGGCCGCCGAGGGCCCGGGGCCGGTGTCGATCGACGGCCTGCTCGGCAAGAACCGCTCCGGCCCCCTGTGGGCCGTCGCCGAGCTGGTCGTGGGCCTCGGCGCCGCGGCCGCCACCCTGGCGGTAGCCAACAAGATGGCTCCTCCTGGATCCAGCCCCGCCGACTGAGGCGGGGCCGGCTGACCGGCTGACCGGCGCTCTGGCCCCGGCGGCCACACGCTCAACTGGTTGGTGAAAAAGCACCCATGAGGGCTCGATCACCACAGAGATCGGCCGTCACCACGGCATCGTGAGCCAACACCCGGGGCGGCCGGAAACTCCTTCGATCCGGCCAAAATGCCAGAGTAGGGTCCGCAACCGTGTCAACGACCACGATGTCGGATCCGGAGTACGCCATCGATGTCGAGGCGCTGACGAAGTCCTTCGGTGATGTCCACGCCTTGCGAGGCATCGACCTTCGGGTACCTCGGGGAACCGTGCTCGGCATGCTCGGCCCGAACGGGGCCGGCAAGACGACCGCGGTCCGGATCCTGACGACCCTGCTGATCGCCGACAGCGGCCGCGCCGTGATCGAGGGCCGCGATGTCCTGCGGGACCCGGCCGGGGTTCGCCAGGTCATCGGGCTGGCCGGTCAGTCGGCCGCCATCCAGGAGGACCTCACCGGGCGGGAGAACCTGGAGATCGTTGGGAGGCTGTACCACCTGGGGCGGGTCGAGGCCCGCCGGCGGGCCTCCGAGCTGCTGGAGCGCTTCGATCTGGTCGACGCCGCCGACCGCGCCGCAAAGACCTACTCCGGAGGCATGCAGCGCCGGCTGGACCTGGCCGCCAGCCTGGTCGCCTCGCCGTCGGTGCTGTTCCTCGACGAACCGACGACAGGCCTCGATCCTCGCAGCCGGATCGGCATGTGGGAGGTGTTGCGCGATCTGGTGGCGGGCGGTACGACCCTGCTGCTGACCACCCAGTACCTCGACGAGGCCGACGAGCTGGCCGACGACATCGTGGTCATCGACCAGGGCCGAGTGATCGCCCAGGGCACCGCCGAGATGTTGAAGGACCGGGTGGGCGGGGACGTGGTGGAGTTCAGCGTCGTCGAGCGATCCCGGCTGGCCGACGCGTCGGCGGCGGTCAGGGGCGTGACCGAGGCGGGGGTCGAGACCGATGACCGCGCCGGCCGGGTCACCCTGCGGGTTGGCTCCGAGGGCTCGCAGGCCCTGATCCGGACGGTGCGCGCCCTCGACCAGGCGGCCATCGAGACCGACGGCCTGGGTCTGCGCCGGCCCTCCCTCGATGATGTGTTCCTCGCCCTCACCGGTCACGCCACCGAGGACAGCGCCACCGACGGCGACCCGCCGAAGCGGGGCCGCGGGGGCAAGCGGAAGAAGCGGGCGGCGAGGGTTGCCGCCGGAGCACAGGAGGAGCGACGATGACAACGACGACCGCGGTGACGCCGCTGGCCCAGCCGGCGGCCGCCGGCCACCGCGACCCCCTGGTCCAGCGGCTCAGGTGGGCCGCCAGCGACGCCTTGACCCTGGCCCGGCGGGACATGATGGTGTGGCTCCGGGTCCCGTCGTTCATCGTCTTCACGGTCGTCCAGCCGGTTATGTTCGTCCTGCTGTTCCGCTACGTGTTCGGGGGGGCCATACCGGTCAAGGCACACGGCGGCTATGTCAACTACCTCATGCCCGGCATCATCGGGCAGAGCGCGGCGTTCGCCTCATTCTCCACCGCCATC
>JALYVP010000314.1 GCA_030853185.1 Actinomycetota bacterium
GGTGCTGCGGCCGTGGGTGCGCCCGGAGCGGTGGGGTTGCGCGTCGGTACAGGCGGCGGCCGATTGCCTGGACGCGATCTACGCGGAGGGTCAGCGTCGCGCTGAGGTCCTCGACCGGGCCGGCGTGGTGAAGCGGACGTTGCTCCCCGCGGGCGAACAGTTCCCTCCGCTCATCGTGATCGTGGACGAGCTGACGAGCATGGTGACGCCGGCCCCGGCGACCAAGGGTTTGCCACCGGATCGGTTGGAGGCTGCACAGGGGATGAACGCGGCGAAGGCCATCGTGCTCGACGACATCGCCCGGATCGCCCGCGAGTACAGGTGGGTCGGCATCCACCTGCTGGTCGGAACCCAGAGCTTTGCCACCGCGCTGATCGGCACCGGTGCTGGCGAGTTGAGGCAGAACCTGGGCACCAGAGTGTTGTTGGGGCGTGCACCGGTCGAGCAGAGGGGCATGATCTTCAGCGACGCGAAGGCCGCTGAGCCGGCCTACCTGGCCGCCCACGGGCTGGCTTCGGGCGCCGACGAAGACGCCCAGTCCGACCGCGCCCCGGTGCGCAAGCCGGGCCGGGGCTGCGCCGAGATCGAGGGTGCTCCTACCCCGGGCACGGCTTTCCAGGGCTTCTTCGCCAGCGAGTCGGAGATGGTCCAGGAGCTGACCGAGCGCGGCGTGCCGACGTGGGCTGAGCGGGTGGAGCGTGACCCGAGCCTGGCCTCCCCTGCTCCGAGGCCGACCGTCGCGGCGCCGCCCCGAAATGTGGACCCGTCCGTGGCTCGGTTCCTCGCCGGCCCCCGACGCCACCAAGACTTCCGACCCGCGCGAGATGACGCTCTCCGAAGGCTGGCTCGACGAGGAGGGAACACCATGACCGCGCTGCTCGACGCCGAGCCGGTCGAGGCCGATACCGTCGCGGAGCCGGCGCCGCTCGACGCACCCCGCTCTCGCTGGACGCAGCGCTGGGTCCTGCTCCTCATCGCCGTCATCGTGATCGCTGCGGACCAGTGCAGCAAGTGGTGGGCTTGGCGCCACGCTGCCACCGTGCACGTCAATGCTGGGGCCTCGTCCGGCTGGCCGTCTTGGATCGGCAATCTCTACCTGGGGCCGGCGACAGGTGCCGCCGCCGATGTCGTCGGGGTGCTCGTGCTCGTGGCGGTCGCCCGGTGGCTGATGCACCGGCGCCGGCCGTGGGTCTTCCTGGTCGGAGCGGGGCTCGTGCTGGCCGGTGAGGGGAGCAACGTGCTCGACCGGACGGTGACCCACTGGTGGTTGGCACCCGGCCAGCCTCGTGGGGCCGTGGACTGGTTCGCCTTCGGTCCTGTCCACACCGGCAACGTGGCCGACGTTGCCACCATCATCGGCTGGGCGATCCTGCTGGTCGCTGCGGTGATCTGGGCGGCCCGGCGTTGGCGGGGCCGGACCGTGGCCGCGCTGGTGCTCGTCGGTCTGGTGGTGGCCGGCGCGGTGGGCACGGCCAGGGCCGACCGGGCCGCTGAGGCCGACACCCTGCCGCCGGCCTCCCCGGCGGGCACGGTCTTCGACCGCACCAGTCAGCGCCTGCCGGCCCCGGCACCGGGCATGACGCTGACCGAGGACACCCTCTCGATCTCGCGGGGGCCACTGGTGCCGGGCCCGTCCGTTACCGCCTCGTTCGACGTGGGCGAGGCGAACGGCCTCCGGGCCCGCGTCCCGGCCCGGTTCGTCCGGGCGATCCTGGACCCGCCTGGCCACGGCCCGCCGACCTACGTGTTCGAGGCGGCGGTGGCGCGGGTTCCGATTGACGATGGGGCCGGGACGATGTGGGTCGTCGTCCCGATGGGGCCGCCATCGACGGCAGAGCCGGTCCTGGTTCAGGCCACTCCCAACATCGTCGTCTATCTGCCCCGGCCCCCAACCTCCGGCGCCGCCATGACGACATCGAAGTCCGAGGCCGTCGAGGCGGTCGCCTGGGCAGCCGAGGGGTGGGGGTCCACCGAGGAGTGATGTGCCGACCCGGCGACGTACCCGGTGATGACGAGCCCCTCGATCTGTGGACTGTGCTGTTGTGAGGTCCAGCCCTCCGCGGCCACGGTGACTCTGCGGGCCGAGGCGCGGACCGTCATCCTGCACATGGACTGCGCTATTCGAGACGGCCTGGCCTGCGAGGTCTGTGGCGCCTTGGACGAGCCGAGGCGCCCGGTTGGCGGCGGGCGCTTCGCGCACGACTGGTGCCTCGGGCTCTGGTCTTGATTCAGCCTGGGCGTATGCTGAGCGTCGTGGACGAGGACCTGGACCAGGAGATGGAG
Source organism: Actinomycetota bacterium (assembly GCA_030853185.1). Classification (GTDB taxonomy): domain Bacteria; phylum Actinomycetota; class Acidimicrobiia; order Acidimicrobiales; family Palsa-688; genus JALZAH01. The sequence goes on from JALYVP010000314.1 coordinate 2,284, forward strand.
CGGCGGCTCGACGAGCACGCCGACGACGTGGCCAGGTTCAAGGCCGGTGACCCGACCGCCTTCGAGGACCTGCTCGAAGCCTGCACCGGGGCCAAGGTCCGTTCGGTCACCGTCCGCAGGCTCGCCAACGAGTGAGCTTCGGGGGCTTCGACCTGGCCGGCGCGCGACGGGTCGAGGTCACGAGTTGGACCCTCGGCGGCGCCAGGCGGACCGAGGTCCTGAGCTGTGTCGTTGAGGTCACCTACGACGAGGGAACCGTCGAGCGGACCATCCTCCTCGAACCCGACACCATGAACCTCGGCGCCTTCCAGGCGTTCATCCGGGCACTCAACCAACGCCTCGCTGGCTGAGGCCCGTCCCGGCCCACGGTCGCCTTGGTGGTCACACCCGTCTGGTATAGCGCTGCCCCCTTTCGGGTGCTTTTCGGTACCCGGGGACATAGGTCAACATGGCCGAGATAGCTAACTTGAATGGTGCTTCACGGAACCTATTGTCGGAGCCGGCTGAGCCACCCGCGCTGCGCCTCTACCAGCCGGGTGAGACCCCGAGCGCGGCTACCAACCCGGCGGTCGCCTACGTCGAGGGCCTGGCGGCCGGCTCTCGCCCGGCGGTGGTCTCGACCTTGAAGGCCATCCTGGCCGAGCACGGCCACCCCGACGCCGACTGGACCACCTTCGGCTGGTGGACGCTTCGTCACGGCGACACCTCTAACATCCGGGCCGCCTTGGCCGACCGCTTCGCCCCGACCACTACCAACCGGGCGATGGCCGTATTGCGGGGTGTGCTCCGAGAGGCGTGGCTGGCCGGGCTCCTCGACCATGAGGCCATGGCCCGAGCCACCGCCCTGCCATCGGTCCGAGGGTCCCGCCTCCCGGTCGGTCGCCACGTCGAGACCGGGGAGCAGCGGGAGCTGTTCGCCGCCTGCGCTCAGGACCGGTCCCTGGTCGGCCGCCGTGACGCAGCAAGGGTGCCAAGGAGCGAGAGGTGCCCCTGCCGTCCGGGGCACGGCGCTACCTGGAGGTCTGGCTGGCGTCACGGATGGAGTCGGCCGGGGTCGAGGTCCTGGATGACGGCGAACCGCTGTTCCTCGGCGCCAGGCGCGGTGGGCACCTGACCGACCGGCCCATGAGCGCACAGGCCGTGCGACTCGTGCTGGTCCGCCGGGTCGAGGAGGCCGGTGTCGGTGCAGCGACTCCCCACGACATGCGACGGTCGTTCGTCTCGGCTCACCTGGATGCCGGGACCGGCGTCGAGCTGGTCCAGCAGCTCGTCGGGCACTCCAGCCCGGTCACCACCGCGCGCTACGACCGGCGCCCGGCCTCAGCCAGGGACCGAGCCGCGGACAACATCGTGGTGCCCTGGGTGTCGCCGGCCAGTTAGCTCATCACTCATTTAGCCTGGATCCACCGACCGGTAGCGAGTGTTGGTTTCTGAGGCTGTCTCGGATGTTCAGATGGGTCAGGGTGCCGGTTGGGGGGTCGTGGGCGCAGCGGGCCGCTGAGC
>JALYVP010000315.1 GCA_030853185.1 Actinomycetota bacterium
GCTGTACGTCGATCTCTGCAACGAGTTTTGCCTACCACCCTGCTCGCCCTGGTTGACTTCAGAGCGGTTGCTCCGGCGCCTCGCACGCCGACGCCCCCCCGAGCCTGTCTCGCTGTGGGACCTTGTGAAGCCGCAGCCCAGTCGCACCGAACCCTGGGTGGTCTCCTGGATGGCTGATTCGATCGGGGTGCTCCGAGACCGCTACCCCGACCTGCCCTACACCTTCTCCTTCTGCGACGAGCTGACCACGTGGGCCGAGCAGGACGTGTCTGCTCTCGACGTGCTCGAGCCACACATCTGGATGTCGAGCAACGAGTTCAGCGACTTCGACGAGCGGGTGGGCTACGGCTACGAGACGTTCGAGTCGACGGGCTACGAGAACCTCGTCGCTCATGCCCGGCGCACCTACGAGGAGGACCGCGACCACTTCGACTCCGCCCTGTTCCGCAGTATCGACAATGTTGCCGACTGGTCCCGCGCTACCCACCTGCCCTTGTACACGACAGAGTGCTGGGCGGTGACGGACTGGAAAGACTGGCCGGGGCTCCAATGGGACTGGGTGATGGACGTGAACGCCCGCGCCGTCGAATACGCCGCCGCCACCGGCCGCTGGGCAGGCATTGCTACCAGCAATCATTGTGGTCCCCAGTTCGTGGGAATGTGGCGTGAGGTCGAATGGCACCAGCGCCTGACCAAACTGATTAAGACGGCAACCCTAGACTCCGACATCGCCCCGGACGCTCCCTGACCAGAGCAATGCTTGAAACCTGTGGATGAGCATCGGGGAGGGGGCCCTGACCCCGAAGTGTGGACACGCCAATCCCGGTTTCGTGCTGGGGAAAGCGAGACGATCCACTTATGGCACGCAAGACGTACAGCGAGGAGTTCCGCCGCGACGCGGTTGACCTCTACGCCACCACTGATGGGGCGTGACAGCGGCCACGGGAGACTGCCCGGAGGCGGCCATGTAGCTGCCCGGTAGCGGTCATGAGAGTTGCCCGCTGGCGGTCGTGGGGTCTGCCCGACACGAGTTTGTTGGCCTCGCCGCGTCCGGCGGTTGAGGCCCCTCCTGGGGTGCGGTGGCGGTGCTGATGCGCCTACTGCCCCCCCAGGAGGGACACCCATGAAGTCTGCCGAGGAGATCATGAACATGTTGGAAGCATTCGATTTGACGGGCTCGTTGCGCGACGCCGGAGAGCTGTCCGGGGTCTCGCACCACACCGTCGCCAGGTACGTCGCTTTCCGTGAGGCGGGCAGCCTGTCGGATCGGCCCGCCGTACGGGTGCAGCTGGTCGACGGGTTCCTGCCGAAGATCGAGGAGTGGATCGACCGGTCGAAGGGGCGGTTGCGCGCGGACGTCGCGCACGACAAGCTCGTCGCGCTCGGCTACACCGGGTCGGAGCGGACCACCCGGCGGGCGGTCGCCGCGGTGAAGCGGGACTACCGGTTGGGGCGGGTGCGGGTGCACCGGCCGTGGGTGGCCGAGCCGGGGATGTGGCTGCAGTACGACTTCGGCGACGGCCCGGTCGTCGACGGCGTCAAGACCACACTTTTCGTGGCGTGGTTGGCGTGGTCCCGGTTCCGGGTGGTGCTGGCGATCCGGGATAAGACGTTGCCGTCGGTGATGGCCGCGCTCGATGTGACGTTGCGCCGGATCGGGGGCGCCCCGACGTACGTGTTGACCGACAACGAGAAGACGGTCACGACCGAGCATGTGGCCGGGATGCCAGTGCGTAACCCGGGCATCGTCGCGTTCGCCCGGCATTACGGGGTCACGATCCACACCTGCGTCCCGGCCGACCCTGCCAGCAAGGGCGGGTCGGAGTCGTCGGTGAAGATCGCCAAGGCCGACCTGGTCCCCAAGGACACCAACCTGCTGGAGGCCTACGACTCGTTCGCGCAGCTCGAGGCCGCGTGCGAACAGTTCTGTGGGCAGGTCAACTCCCGGGTGCACCGGGTCACCCGCCGGATCCCGGTGGAGATGCTTGCCGAGGAACAGGTCCGGCTGCACCCGGTCCCGGCCACCCCACACACGATCGCGTTCGGGGTCACCCGCACCGTCGCGACGACCACGCCGATGGTCGCGTTCGAGGGTGGGCAGTACTCCGTCCCGGCCCGGCTGCTCGGAGCGACGGTGTGGGTACGAGTCCACGGCCGCGGCAGCGACGAAGCGGTTGTGCTCGTCCATATCGGACCGGGCGGGCCGGTCGAGGTCGCCCGCCACGGCCGGGCCAACCCGGGCAGCCCGAAGATCGACGACACCCACTTCCCGCCCCCGCCGGCCGGGGCGCTAGCCCGGAAACCGTTGGCCCGTAACGTCTCCGAGGTCGAGTTCCTCACGATCGGTGACGGCGCGCGGCTGTGGCTGACCGAGGCCGCCGCTGCGGGCACCACGAAGATCCGGGTCAAGATGGCCCAAGCCGTCACCCTCGCGAAGCTGTTCGAGGCCAAGGAAGTCGACTGGGCATTGGGGCATGCGGCGGTACACGCCCGGTTCGCCGAGGCCGACCTCGCATCCATCCTCGACCACCACCACCAAGGCGCTAGCACCACCGCTGCCGGCCGGGCCGGCGAGGACGGATCCCTGACCCAAGGCACCGCCGGGTGGGCCGCCTTCGGAACGTCAACACCAGGCCCCGGTACGGGCGAGGCCACCGTCACCGGCCCCGTCACCGGTGCCGTTGACGGCGACCACGGCCGGGGCGTGACCCGATGACTACCACCAGCAAGGCGTCCTTCGTCCCCAGCCTCGGTGTCCCTGCCGCTGCGGCGCTACCGGACGACCTCGAGGCGCTACTCCGCCGGCTTCGGCTGCCGCACATCCGCCGGCACGCCCCCGAGGTCGTCGCCACCGCCAAAGCCCAACGGTGGGAACCAGTCGAGGTCCTACGCGCGCTGTTCAAAGAAGAGGCTGCCGGACGGGAACGCTCCGCCCTGGCCACCCGCCGGGCCACCGCCGGGTTCCCCACCGGCAAGACCTTCCAGGCCTGGAACCCGCAGGTGTCCTCCATCCCGGCACCCACCCAACAGGCGCTACGAACCCTGGAATGGGTCCACCGCCGCGAGAACCTCGTCGTGTGCGGACCCTCCGGGACCGGCAAGACATTCCTGCTCGAGGCCCTCGGACAGCACGCCGTCGAACTCGCGCTGAAGGTCGCCTGGTTCACCCTCGAGGACCTCGGGATCCTGCTACGCCGACACCGCGCCGACGACACCGTCACCCGCGCCATCGCCCGCATCCTGCGAGCCGACCTCGTCGTCGTCGACGACATCGGCCTGCTACCCGTGGCCCACGACGCCGCCGAAGGCCTGTACCGCCTCGTCGACGCCGCCTACGAGAAACGCTCCATCGCGATCAGCTCGAACCTGCACCCCGCCGCGTTCGACGAGCTGATGCCCAAGACCCTCGCCACCGCCACCGTCGACCGGCTCCTGCACCACGCCCACGTCTGTCAAACCACCGGCGACAGCATCCGCCTCACCCAAGCCCTCGCCGGACAAGGGGTGAGCCCCTTGACCTGACCATCCCGGCCAAGGTGGCCAGCACTGGGCAGATCCCATGGCCACCACCGGGCACATCACGTGACCGTCACCGGGCAGGTTTCAAGACCGCCACTGGGCAGAAACCAATGGCCCTTGACAGGGGCGACGGTGACGCAGATCGCCGCCGACCTGGGGATCACCGACTCGACGTTGTCGGTGTGGTTGAGAGCCGGCGGTGTCCCCGTGCGGGGCCGGGTCTGTAAGGACCCACCCGATGGCGGCGGC
>JALYVP010000316.1 GCA_030853185.1 Actinomycetota bacterium
CTACCCGGCGGGGCCGGCGTGGGCGAGCGGCGAGGCGCGGCATGGGGCTGGGCGACCGAGCGACCGGAGCCCAGGCCCCATCGACAAGGGCCGACCAAAGCGGTGTGGGTCGTCACCCTGCCCCTGCGGGCCGTGGCGGCTCTGGTCGTCGACGTGGTGTTCCTGGCCGCCATGGTGTGCGGTTTCGCCGGAGGGGCAGGGACCGCGGTGGCAGACGTGCTCATCCGTAAGCGCCGCATGGGGGAAGCGGTCCGCCTGCTGTTCGTCTCCTTCCCCGTCGGCGTTGGCCTCCAGACCGCCAACCTCACCCTGTGGTGCCTCGGGTTGCGGTCCCGGCCGGGGCACCGGGGTTGACGACCGCCGTTCACACTCCCGCGGCCGGCTCCCCCGCGCGTAGGTTGAGTCATCGCCCCGCATGCCTGGCGAGAGCCGGCCCGCGGTGCGTACGTCCAACCGTTACGGGGAGGTTCACGTGGCCGAAGCAACCGTTGGTTCGCCGGTAGGCGAGAGTGGTAAGAAGCTGGGTCTGAGCCGAGAGGTAGGCCTCCTCGGGCTGACGTTCGCGTCGGTCGGATCGGTGATCGGTTCGGGATGGTTGCTCAGCGCCCAGGAGGGCGCCGGTGCGGCCGGGCCGGCGGTGCTGGTGGCCTGGGTCATCGGCGCCATCGTCGTGATCATGCTGGCTCTCACCTACGCCGAGCTCGGTGCCGCCTACCCCCTGGCCGGGGGCACCGCCCGCTACAGCTTCTTGACGTTCGGCCCCCTCGGCGGGTTCTTCTCCGGGTGGGTCTCGTGGTTGCAGGCGGTGGCCCTGGCCCCGGTGGAGACGGTGGCCTCGCTCAACTATCTCAGCGCCAACTGGCTGCCCGGCCTGGTCCACAAGGTGCACGGGCAGAAGGTGCTGACCGCCGAGGGTGTCGGCGTGGCCATCGGCTTCATCCTGGTCTTCACGTTGATCAACCTGGTCGGCGTCAAGCGCCTGGCCGAGAGCAACAACATCATCGTCATGTGGAAGATCCTCGTCCCCCTGCTGACGATCGTGATCATCCTCACTCAGGCGTTCCACACGGCCAACTTCTCGCTGGGCAACGTCAAGGGGGGCGGCGGCTTCGCCCCGTTCGGGATCAAGGGGGTCCTGCTCAGCTTGTCGGCGGGTGGTGTGCTGTTCTCCTACCAGGGCTTCGAGCAGGCCGTGCAGCTCGGCGGCGAGTCCCGGAACCCGAAGAAGGACCTGCCCCGGGCGGTGATCATCTCCGTCCTGATCGGCACGGTCGTCTACATCGCCCTGCAGATCTGTTTCATCGCCGCCACCGACCCGCACAAGATCCAGACCCTGGGCTGGGCCGCCCTGGCGTCCAACAGCTTCGGCCCGTTCTACGACCTGGCCACCGTCCTCGGCGTCACCTGGCTGGCCACCGTCCTCCAGGTGGACGCCATCGTCTCCCCGGGGGGCACCGCCCTGATCTACATGGGGACGTCCTCCCGCCTGTCGTTCGCCCTCAGCCGCTCCGGGGTGGCCCCGACGGGGCTGGCCCGGCTCAACAAGCGCCGGGTGCCGTGGGTCAGCGTGCTGCTGGCCGCGGCTGTGGGCATCTTCTTGTTCCTGCCCATCGGCTCGTCATGGTCCAAGCTGGTCAGCTATGTCACGTCGGCCACGTTCTTCATGTACGCCTTGGCCCCCATCGCTGTCCTCACCCTGCGGCGGGCGTTCCCCGAGGGCGAGCTGCCGTACCGGCTGCCCATGGCCAACATCTGGACGCCCGTGGCCTTTGTTCTCGCCAACTTCATGGTCTACTGGGGCGGGTACTCCATCAACTGGCGCATCGGCGTGGCCATGCTCATAGGGTGCGCGTTGCTGGCCCTTGGCCGCCTGGGCCAGCCGGCGCACCTCCGCGACGCGCTCAGCTGGCGGGCCGCGGCCTGGATCCCCGTCTGGGTGGGGGGCATCCTCCTGCTCGGCGGCCTGGGCCCCAAGGACTTCAACGGCCTCAACAAGATCCCGTTCGGGTGGGACATCCCGATTGTCGCCGCCTTCAGCGTCGCCATCTTCTACTGGGCGGTCGCCTCCGCGTTGCCGGCCGCCCAGGTCCACGCCAACTACAAGAAGATGGAAGCCGAGGCCGAAGTAGAAGCTGAGACCTTCGACGAACCGTGACCGGCCTCACCGGGCTGAGCCCCGGTGGGGGTCAGGCCACGTCGACGAGGACCTTCCCCAGAGCCCCCTGCTCCACCGCGTCGTGAGCGTCGGCGATGCGCTCCAGCCCGAAGCGCTGGAGGGGTAGGGGGGAAAGGGCCCCGGCCGCCAGCGCCTCACCGACACCCTTGACCGCCGCGTCCAGGCCGGCGCCGGCCACATTGTAGAGAAGCACGAAATCGAGGCTGAGGTTCGCCACCATGCACCGGCGCACGGGCAGGGTGGGATCCTCCGGCTCGTTGGCGTAGCTGACCACGGTGGTGCCCGGCCGGGACACGGCCAGATCCAGGTCCAGGTTGGCGCCGAGGGCCACCTCGACGATGCGGTCCACGTGGGGCGCCCACGCCCGGATCTGCTCGGCGGCATCCGCAGCGCGGTAGTTGACGACCAGGTCGGCGCCGGCCTGGCGGGCCAGGGTCGCCTTGTCCTCGTTGCTCACCGTGGTCGCCACCCGGGCCCCGCCGTGACGGGCCAACTCGATGGCGAAATGACCCACAGCTCCGGCCCCGCCCGCCACCAGCACCGTCGCACCGTCAAGGGGACCGTCGGCGAACAGGCAGTGGCTGGCGGTCACCGCCGGGATGCCGAGGGACGCGCCCAGGTCGAAGTCGACGTCATCGGGCAGGTCCACGGCCCGGGGTGAGGGCACCACCGTCCACTCCGCCGCCGTTCCCCACCGCTGCCCGGTGGCGGCGAACCACACCCACACCCGCTGACCCACCCGGGCCTCGTCGACACCGTCGCCCACCGCGTCGATCGTCCCCGCCCCGTCCTGGTTGGGGATCTGCCACCCGTCCGGGGCGGCGCCGCTGGCCCCCGAGCGGGTCTTCCAATCCGTTGGGTTGACCCCGGAGGTGGCGACGCGGACCCGGACCTGGCCCGGGCCGGGGACGGGCCGGTCCACCTCGGCGATCTCGAGGACGTCGGCCGCAGGGCCGGTACGGCGGTAGAGGGCAGCTCTCATGGTCACGGATGTACCCGGGGCCGGCCGAGGCCACTCGGGCCGTCCGCTACCTTGAACCGGTCGTTCAACCCGGCAAGGAGGCCACGTGCGCAACCCGATGTTCTCCTACGACGCGAGCATGACCGAGCTCGTGTTCGACTACTGCCGGGAGCGGTTGCGCTTCGACCCCGTGTCCTTGGACTTCCCCGGCGACAAGGCAACCCTCGACCGGGTGCTCGGCGGCCTGCTCGGCCCGGAGGGCAACGACCCCGCCGCCGTGCTGCAGATGTTCGAGGACCACCTGGCCACCGCCGTCATCTCCTGCGACAGCCCCCGGTTCCTGTCGTTCGTCCCCGCCGCCCCGACCAAGGCGTCGCTGCTGTTCGACATGGTGGTGTCCTGCTCGTCGCTGCAGGGGACCTCGTGGCTGGAGGCCGCCGGCGCCGTCGCCGCCGAGAACCAGGCCATCCGCCTGATCGCCGACCACGCCGGCCTCCCCCCGTCGGCCGGCGGGTGCTTCGTCGCCGGAGGGTCAGCCGGCAACCTGTCGTCGCTGGTAGTGGCCCGCGACACGGCCGCCCGCCGGGGGTTCGCCGGGGGCGGCCGGGTGCGGGTGGC
>JALYVP010000317.1 GCA_030853185.1 Actinomycetota bacterium
CCCCAGGCACAACCAGCCGAGCGGCACCACCTCGGGGGGCAGGGCCAGCAGCGCAACCAGCTCGGCGGGGGCGAACAGGGTGACCCACCCGACGCCTAGGCCCTCGGCCCGGGCCGCCAACCACAGGTTCTCGATGGCGCACGCACACGACCACAGATCGGCGTCGGGGAAGGTGGCCCGGCCCAGGACACCGGCGGCCGGGGCCCGCCGATCGCAGCACACCACCACGCCGAGGGGTGCCTCGCGAATGCCCTCGAGCTGCAGATCGAGCAGATGGCGGGCGGCGCCCGGTTCGAGCTGGGCGGCCTGGGCCAGGCGTTCGCGGTCGGCCATCCACGCCGCCTGTTCGCGGACCCGCTCGTCGCTGACGATGAGAAACCGCCACGGTTGGGACTGCCCGACGCTGGGCGCCTGGTGGGCCGCGTTCAGGATCCTCTCCAGCGTGGCGTCGTCGACCGGGTCGGCCCGGTAGCGGCGGATGTCACGCCGGGCCCCGATGATCTCGTACAGCGCCCGGCGGCTGGCGTCGGGCATCCTCCACCCGTCCGGTGCCACCGACCGCTCCGCCGCCGAGGTGGTGTCGCCGATCACCGGGACCGGCCGCGGCCAACTCAACGGTCGCCTTCGCCTCTGCCGGACGGATCGCCTTCGCCTCTGCCGGACGGATCGCCTTCGCCTCTGCCGGACGGATCGCCTTCGCCTCTGCCGGACGGATCGCCTTCGGCGATGAGCCGGGCGAGCGCGTCCAGGTCGGCGTGCTCCTCGAGCAGGTCGGCCAACCGGTCGAACTGGGCCTGGCGGGCGCCGGCGAACGACACTCCGTCGGCGGTGAACGACTTCCCCCGCCGGCCGGCCACCGCGCCCAGGAAGGCGGCCCGAAAGGCGTCCCGCTCGAACAGCCCGTGCAGCGACGTGCCGAAGACCCCGGCGGTCGGAGCCGGACCTTCGACTGCGCCCTCCGCCTCATGACCATCCAGGTCGATCCACGGGGAGGCCAGGTCACCCCTTGTCGTGCGCCCATGGTGGATCTGGTAACCCTCCACCGCCTGGCCGAGAGCGCGTCCTGAGCGCCGGCGGGTGACCTTGTCGGGCCGGAACACCGTGGTCACGTCCAGCCAGCCCAACCCGTCGACGCCCCCCACGTCGGACTCGACGCCGTCGATGATCGTCCGGCCCAGCATCTGGTAACCCCCACAGATTCCGAGTATGACCGTCCCTGTCCGGCGGCGCTCAGCGATGGCCCCGGCCAGACCGCCCTCTCGCAACCAGGCCAGGTCGGCGACCGTGGCCTTGGTGCCGGGCAGGACGACCAGATCGGGGGTGCCGAGGGCCTCGGGGCGCTCCACCAGGCGAACCGAGACACAGGGCTCGATGGCCAGGGCGTCGACGTCGGTGACGTTGGCCAGGCGGGGGAAGCGGACGACGGCCACATCGAGGGCGTCCGCCCACCCGAACCGGCGCCCCCCGAAGCGGCGGGACCTCTCCGGGCGGGGCCGAAGCCCATCGAGGGCGAGGGAGTCCTCGGCGTCAAGCGCCACATCGGCGATGAACGGCAGGACCCCGATGGTGGGGACACCGCAGCGGCGTTCGAGGTCCTCGAGTCCCCCGCCGAGAAGGGCCGGGTCCCCCCGGAACTTGTTGATCAGGAACGCCCTGATCACCTTGCGGTAGTGGTCCGGGAGCACCATGACGGTGCCGTAGAGGGCGGCGAACACCCCACCACGGTCGATGTCGCCGACCACGACGGCGGCCAGCTCCGCCTCGGCGGCGATGCGCAGGTTGACGATGTCATGGTCCAGCAGGTTGATCTCCGCCGGGCTTCCGGCGCCCTCGACGATCACCACGTCGAAGCGGCGGCGCAGGTCGTCCAGGGCGTCGAGCACGGTGGCGAGCAGTCGTGGTTTGAGGTCGTGGTAGTCGGCAGCGCTGAGGTGACCGATGGGTTGGCCGTTGACGATCACCTGGCTGGCCCGGTCCCCGGTCGGCTTGAGCAGGATCGGGTTCATGGCCACATCCGGCTCCACCCCGGCGGCCAGGGCCTGCACCCCCTGGGCCCGGCCGATCTCGTGGCCGGCGGTGGTGACGAAGGAGTTGAGCGCCATGTTCTGGGCCTTGAACGGCGCGACCGTGATCCCCCGGCGGGCCAGCAGGCGGCACAGCCCGGTCACCACATGGCTCTTCCCGGCGTCGCTCGAGGTCCCGCAGACCATCAGCCCGCCCCGCAGCCCGGGGGCCGGTCCCGCATGCGCCTCCCGAAGCGGCCACCCCGTGATCAGGCGATCCGGCACAGCGCCTCGTCGAGTCGGGCCAGCCCGTCGGGGCCGGGCACGGCGATGCGAACGGTGCCGGGCATCCCGAAGGTGGCGCAGTCCCGCACGACGACCCCGTGGACGGCCAGCCGATCGCGCAGGTCCCCGGCGCCGTCGACCAGCACCCAGTTGACGTCGCTCCGCCGGGCCCGCAAACCCTGGCCGGCGAGCAGGTCGACCAGCTGACCCCGCAGCTCGGCGATGGATCGGGCCCATGCCGCCAGCCGAGCGGTGGCCAACAGTTGGGGCACAGCCGCCAGGGCGAGGCCATTGACCGACCAATGGGGCTGCGCAGCCCGGGCGGCAGCGACCAGCTCGACGTCCGCGCCGGCCAGGTACCCGATGCGCAACCCGGGGCAGGCGAACACCTTGGTCAGCGATCCGATGACGATCGCCCCCCGGTCCAGGTCCCCCCGGGTCCACGCCCCGGTGGCCAGAGGGTAGAAGGCCTCGTCCCACACGTCGGCCCTGGTGCCCGCGGGTGCCAGCAGTCCGGTGGGGTTGTGGGGGTTGCTGCGCCACCTCGGCCCCTGCTCACCCCGGGGATGGAGCCCGAACTCGGGCTCGGCGGCCACCCCTCCGCCGACCAGGCGGGCGGCCAGGGCGATGGCCTCGGATCCCCCGTTGGTGACCACCACCTGGTCGTCGTCCACCCCGATGGCTTCGGCCAGGGCGGCGTTGGCCCGGGCCGGGTCGGGATAGCGGAGCAGCTCGTCGAGATGGGACCCGACCACGGTGCGGATGTCGGGGGCCACCGGGTTCAGGCTCAGGGACAGGTCGACGATGTCGCCCACATCGACACCGAGGGCCCGCGCCACGGCAGCGCCATCCCCGCCGTGGGCGCCGGGGGTGGGGACGCTGTTCACGGCCGCCTCCCCCGCCGGCCGAGAGACCAGCCGAGCAGGGCCAGCCCTCCGGCGGCGGCCAGGCTCACGTGGCGCGACAGGCGCACGGCCCGGTCGATGTCGTTGGTCCCCGCCGGCGGCCCCGAACCGAGCGGAGGGCGGATCTCGACGCGGTCGCCGTAGCGGTTGAGGCCCCCGAGCCGGACCCCCAGGGCGGCGGCGAAGGCTGCTTCGGCGACCCCGGCGTTGGGTGACGGGTGGGCACCCGCCTGGTAACGGACGGCGGAGAGGATCGCCGCGGCCCGGTGCGGACGGACGAGGATGACCAGGCCTGCGGTGACCCGGGCCGGGATCAGGTTGGCCCCGTCGTCGAGCCTGGCGCTGGCCCACCCGAAGCGCTCGTAGCGGTCATTGTGGTGCCCGACCCGGGCGTCGAGGGTGTTGACGGCCCGGTACGCGAGCGCCCCGGACGCCCCCGCCAGCGCCCCCCACAGGGCGGGGGCAATGACGGCGTCGACGGTGTTCTCCGCCACCGATTCAACAACCGCCCGGCACAGCTCCTTCTCGTCAAGTCCCGTCGGGTCCCACCCGACC
>JALYVP010000065.1 GCA_030853185.1 Actinomycetota bacterium
TCGGGTCAAACGCCGACATGCCCACACTCGATGCCAGCGGAAACATCGGCATCTACAACCTGGCCGGTCGCACCAATGTCCTCGTCGACGCCTTCGGCTACTTCTCCGCGGGCAGTGGGTAGCCTCGATGTGACGACATCAGTTCCGGCACACTTGTCCATCGTCGAGGACTGTGGGAGCCTTTCGCCGTGCGCGGGAGGGAGCGGAAGCTGGCGGCAGGTCTCTGTTGCGCAGTGCTGCTCGCCGGTAGCTGCGGTGGCGGGTCGACGGCGAAGACGTCCAACGCAGTCGCCAACTCTCCACCGCCGAGCGCCCCGTCCACGGCACCCCACAGGTCTGAGATCACCTACACCTGCACGACGGGACTCTGCGGGGTCGGTGCCGATGGATCCGTTCCGCATGCCTTGCCCCTCCCTCGGCCGGGATACGCAGGCGCAGCGTCCTACCAGGCGACCCCCACCACCGGGATCTGCGCGCTGTCGCCGGACGGAACCCGAGCCGTCTGCCCAGAGGCCAGCGCGAATGTCGACCGGTCGGTGTCGTTCAGCCGATACCACCTGGTGCTGGTCAACGGCGATGGCACCCACAAGCATCCGCTGTGGAGCGCCCCGCGCACCTATGCTGAGGTAAGCGGCAGCGGCAGCGGACTGAGTGGCCTGCCGGCGTGGAACCCGACAGGGTCCAAGCTTGCGGTCGCCGTACCCGACAGCCGCCTACCGGCTCCCCGGTCGAGTTCCCACGGGCCGGGCTACGTCATCTGGGTCATCGACGCTGGCACCGGAACATCCCGGCAGCTGGCCGATGAACGCCACCATCCCCTCGAGGCGGCCTACGACTCCGCAGTCACCTGGAATCCCGCCGGCACGATGCTGGCGTACGTCGCCGCTGACAACGCGCTCACCCTGGTGGGCGCCGGCGGCGGTTCGACCACACCGTTGAGCGGCCCATCGTCTTCGAAAGCGTTCGCCACCCTGTCGTGGTCGCCCGCCAACGCCTTCATCCTCACCATCACCATCGCCCCGCCGACGAACAAGTCCCAGTTCAGCGGCTCCGGGACCCTGAGCTTGTACCCGATTCACGGCGGACCGGCCCGCACCATCACCGTGAGCACCTCAATGCCCGACGCGGCGTACTACTCGCCCGACGGAAGGCAGATCATCGTCGCCGTAGACAACCTCCAGCCCGCAGGCACGCCATCACCCCCGCCCTTCTCGGGCCCGCGCACCGGACCGACAGCATCGCTCCTCGTCGCCAATGCCGACGGCTCGCACGCCGCCGCTCTCCCCAACCTCGCATCCTTCTCCTACCGCGACACGCTGACCGGTTGGGTCTTGGTTCCGGGCTTGGGGGTCAGCCGGTGATATCCACGATCATCCCGTCGCTGATCCGAAAGACCTGCTGGACGGTCTCGGGTGGTCTGGGGCGTGCTCCCTCAGGGGCGCGGACGACCGTGACGTCGATCACGACGGCGTCACCGCGGACCTGCAGGCTGGCGACCTGAGCCCCGATGCCGAGGGCCAGAAGGCCGCCGTACCACTCGAGTACCTGCGAACGGCTCGTGCAGCCCTCGACGCCGCCGCCCCACGTGACATCGCGATGCAGCAGAGAAGCGAACAGCTCAAGGTCAGCGGTCTCGTAGGCGACGCGAATGTTCTCGGCGATCTCGTCAATGACCCCTGGATCTGGGACAGCCGACTCGTCGTTGTCGTCCGATTCATTCGGGGCGACGGTGTCGTCCTCGGTGATGCCGTAGGAGCGGAGGAGCTTGGCGACCTGATCGCTCGGCGCCTTGTTGGAGACCCACGCACCCTGGCGGGAGGCACCGGCGTCGACCAGGATGCGGACAGTGGCGACCCAGCCTTCGCCGGCGCCGAGATGTTCGCCGCTGCCGACCGTGGCGTGGGCCAGCGGGGTGCTGTCGAAGGTGGCGTCCAGCGCGTCGATCTCGGCCCCGTGGTTGAGCAGGAGCCGCACCGTCTCGGCCCTCCCCTCGAAGGCCGCCGCGTGCAGAGCGGTCTCGCCGAGATCGTTTCGGGCGTGGGGGGAGAAGCCCAGCTCGAGCATCAGAGAGACAGCTGCAGTATCGGGACGACCTGCGGTCTCGACGACGGTCGACCGGTCGGCGTCGGAAAGGCGGTTGAGCAACCCGGGCTGCTCGACAAGGAGCCGCTCGGCCCCAGTCCGATCGGCGCGGCCGCAGGACCCCAAAAACCGGTCGATGTCGGTCAGGTCCTCGGTCGCGCCCTGGCTCACCAGGATCTCCGCTACGTCAAGCCGGCCGGCCCGCGTCGCACGCCGCAACGGCGACCCCTCGGCAGTGGCCATGTTGGGATCCGCGCCGTAGGCCAGAAGCGTCTCGACGACCGTGACTGAGGCCGACTGGGCAGCGTCGGCAAGGGCATGGCTGGCCAGGTCCGCGACCCGTTCGGCCGTGTCAGTCCGCCCAGCCGCCTCCAGCAGCAACCCGACGGCCTCAGCGTCATCTCCGTTGATGGCCGTCTCCAGCGCCCAGGTGCCGGTGGTCGTTGCGCCGTTCATGACCAGCAGCCGGAGGCACCCGTGGTCGCGTTGTTGGACCGCCCGACGCAATGAGACGCGGTCGTTCGGGTTGGCACCCTGCTCGAGCAGCAGTCGGATGATCTCGGGGTTGCTCGCGCTCACCGCCCCGAGGAGCGCGGACCGATAGTCACTATGGTTCGGTCGGCCGCCGTTGTTCGTGTTCGGGCTCGCTCCCGCCGCCAACAAGAGGTAAGCCACCGCCGCCAATCCTGCCTCCCGCTCAGCATGGATGCTGTGCCACTGTGAGTAGCAGACGTAGAGGAGTGGCGGCCAACCTCGGTCGAGGTCGATGCCGAGCGCCAACGCCGGGTCGCCTGCCATCAGCTCCGCAACCCGCCGGGCGTCTCCGAAGACCGCCGCGGTGAACACCGTCAGTCCCGCCACCGCCGGGTCGTCTTGAAGGAGGTCCACGGCGAGTTGAGCACGCCCCTCCAAGCTGGCGGTCAGAAACTCCTGGACCCGCCGGCGGGAGTCTTCGGTGCCGGCATCGAGGGCCGCCTTCATCTTGGGCCAGCTGGCAAAGCCGTGCTCGCGTGCGATCACCAACTGAGCGGCGGCCAGCGTCACCGGTTCGGCGCGGCGCGGGTGCTGTCTGGTGATGCGGTCGATGGCCTGCGGGTCGGCCAACCGGGCGGCGTCGCGTAGCTCCTTGGCTCGACGGCGAAGCTGATTGAGGTCCGGGCGGTCGCCCAGCGAGGCGGACATGGCGTCTCCCTCCCACGCCTGTGATCCGCATCTCAGGCTGAGGAAGAAGGCCACAGCCGACACATCGAGAACCTGGAGGTGGACTCAGTCCTTCCCGCGGACCCGGGAGCGCCCTCCGAAGCGGTTCCATCATACCGCGATCGGTCGCGGCCGCTCGGCGTCGAGGACCTCGATTGGGGATCCCCTACGGACGGCGGATCACGGAACGGCCGTAAACAGCTCGTAGCTATGGTCATCCGGGTCCCGGACGTAGACGCCGCGACCCCCGCGAGGTTGTTGATCTGGTGATTTCATCCGTCTCCCGCCATCCGCACCCTCAAGCGGGCCGGTTCACTCGACCGCAGGAGCCGGCGGCGGGGCGAGCGGGCGGGCGTCGAAGGTCACTCGGATCGCGGTGATCCTGCCTCCCTCGACGTGACTCCAGTTGGCGGTGGGCGCGGGCGGAGCGATCGAGGTGTGCAGATTGAACCAGGTGAGCACGTCGGGCCCGTCGACGAACACCTTGTGGATGACGATGTCGGTCACGATCTTGGACATGCCCTTCAGGCCGGCGATGCAGGTCTCGGCGTCATCGGCGCGGCCTAACGGGCCGCGGAAGGTGGCGTCGTCGGCGAGCACGGAGCGCAACGTGTCGAAGTCGTGGTCCTTCCACGCGTGGAAGTAGGTAGCGGCCAGCGTTCGGGGGTCGGTCATGGTTGGCGTCCTTGCTTGGTTGTTGCTCTCGTTGCTGTCGAACGGGCCTGGTTGCGGGTGAGGAGGAGACCGGCGGCTACGCCGGCGGAGAGGAGCGCCGCACCCGACACCCAGAGGGCAGCGTGCAGCCCTGAGACGAACAACGCCCCGCCGGTCGGCTCGAGTCGTCGGGCGCCTCCCGATCCGGGTAGGTGGGCGTAGACCAGCGCGCCGAGCACGGCGACACCGAAGACCTGGCCAACCTGGCGCAGCGAGTTGACCACGGCGGAGGCCATCCCGGCCCGGGACGCGTCGACGGCGGACATGGCGATGGTCGACATCGGTGTCCCGCACAGTCCGACTCCGGCACCGAGGAGGGCGAAATTCCACCAGATGCTCCCGATCCCGGTGTCGACCTGGAGGCGGAGCAGTCCGAGGGTGGCGGCGCCGGCGAGGATCAAGCCGATCACCAGCGGTATCCGTTCGCCGATCCGGCTGACCAGGTGGCCCGAGATGGTGGTGGCGATGGCGTAGGCGACACCGATGGCGGCGACGTCGACCCCGGCGGAGGTCGGCGAGTGTCCCTGCACCTGTTGGAAGTAGGCGGAGAGGTAGACGATGGCTCCGACGAAGGCGAAGAACACCACGAACGCGGCCAGGTTGGCGGTGGCGAACGCCGGGCGGGTGAACAGGGAGACGTCAACGAGCGGGGCGGCGTGACGGCGCTCCCAGAGCACAAAGGCGGCGCCGGCGCCGGTACCGATCACAAAGGCGGCGAGGACCTCCCCAGACGCCCAGCCGCGCGTCTGGCCTTCGATCGCCGCGAACGCCAACGAGCCGACCGTGACCGTGCTCGAGACGGCTCCGGTCCAGTCGAAGCGGTGGGGGGCGGGGATGCGCCTGAGGTGGGGAACGAAACGGGCGGCCAGCCCGACGAGCACGGCGGCGAGGGGAATGTTGAAGCCGAACACCCACCGCCACCCGGCGTGCTCGACGATCAGCCCGCCCAGAGCAGGGCCGACGGCCAGAGCGACGCCCGAGGCGGTGGACCACAGCCCGATGGCCTGGGCCCGCTGCCGGGGATCTTCGAACGTGCCCCGGATGATGGTCAGGCTGCCGGGGACGAGCAGGGCTGGACCGAGGCCTTGGATGACCCGGCCGGCCAGGAGGATCTCGACGGATGAGGCCGCAGCGGTGATCGCCGAGCCGAGCCCGAAGAGGGCGACGCCGACCAGGAACAAGCCTTTGCGGCCGAGGCGGTCGCCGAGGGCGCCGCCGGGGAGGAGCAGGGCGGCGTACACGACCACGTAAGCGTCGATGATCCACTGCAGATCGGTGGAGGTGGCGTGGAGATCGGTGCCGATGGTCGGCAACGCCACGCTGACCACGGTGGTCGACATCACGGCCAGGAACAGGCCGCCGGCGACAACGACCAGGGTGAGCCACGCTCCCAGCGGAGCACCGGACGGTCGCGGCGCCACGGATCCCGCCCTGCTTCGATCATGGGTCATTGCCTCGTTACCGGTCACGATTCCAGGATGCACCCGCCACAGGGGGAAGTCCAAGACCTAGTTTGTCTTGCAACTAGCATTCCTGGTTATGGAACTACGACAGTTGGAGTACTTCGTGACCGTCACCGAAGAGGCCAACTTCACCAGGGCGGCGGCCAAGCTCCACGTCGCCCAACCCGGCGTCAGCGCCCAGATCCGCCAGCTGGAAGCCGAGCTTGGCCAGCCCCTCTTGGATCGCTCGACTCGAACCGTTCGCCTCACCGAGGCAGGAACCGCCGTGCTTCCCTACGCCCGCGCCGCCCTCGCCGCGGTCGCCAGCTCCCGCCTGGTCGTCGATGAGCTCACCGGCCTCATGCGCGGTCACGTCTCAGTGGGGATGCCCACCTCCGTGCCCTTCGACCTGCCCGGCCTCCTGGCCGAGTTCCACGACCAGCACCCGGCCGTCGAGATCACCCTGACCGAGGACCGATCCGACCAGCTGCTCGACGCGCTGCGAACCGGAGGGCTCGATCTGGCCCTGATCGGCTCGGTGACCGTCAGGCCCCCCGGCATCGACATCCAGGTCGTCGCCGATGAACCGCTCGTCGCCGCCGTCGCCCCCGACGACCGTCTGGCGACCAAGACCAGCATCACCCTCCAGGGACTCCAGCAGCGGCGCCTCATCAGCCTGCCTCAGGGCACAGGCTTGCGCTCCCGCTTCGATGCCGCCTGCGCCATCGCCGGCATCCGACCACGCATCGCCTACGAAGCCAGCAACCCCCTGATCCTCGGTCAGCTCGCGGCGCGAGGGCTCGGCGTCGCCATCCTGCCCCTGTCGTTCACGGATGCCTACCCCAACCTTCTCCACCCGCTCACCATCACCCATCCCCGGATCCGGGCCCACATCGAGCTGGCCTGGCGCGCCGAGGGACCCACCAGCCCGCCGGCGCGTGCCCTCATCACCCACGCCCGAGACACACTCCCGGACCTGTCAGGTTGACAGGAGGGGAAACAGGGACGCGCCGCCCCACGCGACGCTCGCCTCGAGCGGTTCGATGTGGTGCCTCGGACCTCGTAAACACCAAGACCCCGATGCGTTCAGATGACCGGCCTGACGGGAATGATTTTTGGCTCGATGATCCGTCCTCCCGCTCGCTGTCTGCTCTGCTGGCGCTGACCCGCCACGGGCCCCTGGGAACGCTGCCCGGATCTCGTGGTGCTTGGTCGCCTGCCGAACCCGACGAGGTTGTGCCCGCGCTTTGGGCCCTGGCCACAGCCATCGGCGGCCCATCCCTGTCTCGGTGGGCCCTGGACCACGGGTCGTGGATGAACCGGCTCTGACCGGCGACATCCTTTGGGGCGCCCGTGCCCTCAGCGCCGTCGGAGGCAGGTTTTCCGCAGGGCTCCTGGCCTGTTGGCAGGCGACTCGCTCCTCCCTTCGCCACGGTCCGGTCTGAGCGGTCCTCGGATCACAGCCATCGGTCAGCCCCAGACCCGCTCGGCGGTCTCCATGAGGGCATCGAGCTTGCGCCACTGGCTCGTCTCGGACACGTCCCGATGGCCGATGGCCCCGGCGAACCCGCAGCTCGGTCCGATGGCCAGCTGGTCGACATCGATGTGGGCGCTGGCCTCGTCGATGCGGGCCATCAACTCGTCGGAGGTCTCCACCCGGTCGTTGGTCGTCGACACCAGACCGAGCACGACCGTCAGGCCCTTGGGGATGAACCGCAGCTGCTCAAAGCGGGGCTCGTCGTAGCCGAAGTCCAGCAGGAGACGGTCGAATCGCAGCTGGGACATCATCGTCTCGGCCACCTGGTCGTTGGAGATGGCGGCGCGCCACCGTCCCTGCTCGCCGCGACGGCACACGTGCAGCCCGAAGGTGACCCCTTCGGTACCGGCCACCACCGCGTTGTCGGCTCCGATGGACAGCTGCAGGTCGGCCAGGGGGTCGATACCGTGCCCCCGGCGGGCCGCCCAGCGCACCGGGTTCTCGTAGCCGGCGTAACCGGGGACGTCGAGCTGGACATGGCGACATCCATCGGCGACCAGGCCGGAGATCAGGGCGCGCTCGTTGCGGACGACCTCGGCCACCAGCTCGGCGAAGCCGTCGTGGGTGCGGGCCCCGCCGATCAGCGGCACCAGGCTCTGCGCCGCCCGCTCCGCCCCGAGCAGGCTGATCTTCACCGGCCGGCGGGTGTGATCGCAGGCGAAGCGGTGTTCCTCGAGGACGGTTGGTGCCGGGGCACCCGCCTGGCCGCCGGCCGCGCCGGCTTGCCCGCCGGCGCTCCCGTCCCCCGGCTGGGGCCGGCTCCCTCCATGGGCGCCTAAGGCGACGAGCTCCTCGTCGTGGACGTGAGGGACAAGCGGGCCCGCCCATCCCCCCTGCCAGGATCCGGCGTCCTCGCTCGGGGCCACCAGCAGCGGCACCCGACGTAGCTCCCCGTCGGTCACCACCGCCAGGCCGGCTGCGGCCTGGCGGGCGAGGGCCTCGCTGACGGCGCGGTCCTGGAGGAGGCGAAGTTGGTCGGGCCCGAGCCGGCCGCGCGTAACGCCGAGCGCCGCCCCTTCCAACCACGGGGGCCGAACCAGACTGCCGACGTGCTCGACGTGTTCGGCGGGTGACGCCGCCGGGGTCGGTTCGCCGGTCATCGCTCAGGTCCGAGGCCGCCCAAGCGGTGCTCAGCGGCACGCCGCTGACGATGGTTTGCCACGGTTATCCCCCCCGGTCCCTGCCCATCGAGCATGCTGCCGGCACGCTACTGCGAAGTAGAGGCTTGGGGCTCAGTGGCCGGGCCGGCGCGGCCCGCAAGTGGCCTTCAACATCTCCTCCTGCTTCGGGAGACAACTGGGCGAGCTCAACGTTGGACCAACCCCGCTGCTCGGTCAGACGGCGGGCCCGCTCGAGCATGCCCTCAGCACCTCGATCCCCCGGTAGCGCGGAGCCAGCCGGTCATACCTCCGAACGATTTCGCTGAGCGAGTCACTCAATCCCACTCCAGGATCATCGCACCGGTCCGACCTGGTCGGTGACCTGCTCGGCGAGGAGCCGACTCGCCCCAGGCTCCGCCAACTCCGCCCGGTTGGAGCGGCGGTGGAGCGACGGGCTAGTGTTTTCTCCTCGTGGGTTCGCTGATAAAGAAGCGCAGGAAGCGCATGCGCAAGAAGAAGCACAAGAAGATGTTGAAGGCGACCCGCTGGCAGCGTCGCGCCGGCCGCTAGTCCAAGAGGCCAGCGGGCCGCGTAACGGGTGAGCCACCAGGGCGCGCTCGTCCAGCGCTCCCGGACGAACCGTCCGGCGGTGCGAGCCGCTCAGGCGGTGGGTTTGGGTGGGGGAATGCCCAGGCGGGGAGCGGCGACCGCTGTCTCCGGCCACCGTCGCCGCGAGACGATCGACAGCTTGCGCAGCAGGGCCACCGCCCCCGGATCCTCGTCGGCCGCTCGGGTCTCGATGGCTCCGTCGGCGACCATCCCGGCCATGACCTCACGTCCCGCTTCGGTCCGCACGACCGTCAACGTCCAGGCGTTGTCCGCCCCGATTCCCCCCGTGGCGATATCCGCGTGCTCGGCGGCGAAGTCGGGGCAGGTCTTGCACCCCTCCCTTGTCCACGCATGGCACTCCTTGAGCGGCACCTCGTGATAGGAGCCGTCGCGCATCCACAGCTGGAAGACGCCCTTGATGTTCATCTTGACGATGTCCGCCCGCTTCAGCCCGTAGCGGGCATCGAAGAGCTCATCGAAGATGGCGTCATCGAACGTCTTCGAGCACAACAAGCCGATGGAAAGGGCCAGGCGCCTCCCGGTCTTGCCTGCCTTCCGGGCCCGCATGACACCAGGAACCGAGGCCTGGCAGCTCATGCCCACCAGCGCCAGGCGCTCTGCGCCCTCCTCGATCGCCTCGGCGTAGGCGAGGGTGTTTGCCGAATACGTGTAGCGGGATCCGGCGGCGGCCAGCACCTCCTCGCGGGTCCGGGCCACCCCCGGGACGGCCTTCCACGTCGAGCCGTCGCCCTCGAGGAACGACACCAGGGCGGCGTCGATCCGATCCTGCTCGAGACACCACACCAAGATGGCCGACACCAGGCCGCCGTCCTGGCCCCGCTCGTGGATCTCGGGATCCGTGGCTCGGACCAACACCACATCCTTGCCGACCCCCGAAAGCTCCTCCGCCTCCCGTTCACGACCGTAGAGGTAGGTGTCGATCTCGGTCTCCCATGACCGGAAGCGGGGGCACGCCCGGGTGCAACTGGTACAACCCCGATCACCGTGGCCGCACCCACCCGGCCCGCCCTCCTCCTCCAGGTGGAAAGGCCGGTAGAGGCCCCTGGTGTCGTCATAGCCCAGCACGTCATGCGGGCAGGCCACCACACAGCCGGCGCAACCGGTGCATAGCCCCGACGTGACGACCTCCTCGAAGAGCTCAACCCACTGGGCTCGCCACCGCTCCTTGACCGGCTTGCTCGTCGTCTCTGGTGAGGCCATGGGCTCCAACCGTACTGCCGGCCTTGACCACCGCGCACAGGCCGCGGCGCCGGCCGATCGTCCTACCAGAGCGAGCGGTGAAGGAGGGACCCTCAGGGGATCCTGGTCGTCGAAGACGTGGACGACGTCGAGCTGCTCGACGTCGTGGTCGACCCCCCGGGGAGCGTCGTCGTGGTGGTCGTGCCGGGGCCTGGGACCGTGGTGCCGGGCACGGTCGTCGACGGCCCGGTGGGACTGGTCGGCGACGTGGTGGTGGGCGCGGTGGTCGTCGGCGGCACCGAGGTGGAGGAGGTCGTTGAGGTCGTGGTCGCCTTGGGGGGCTTCGTTGTCACGGGATTGGTGGTTGGAGGTGGCGTCCGAGAGTACTGCGCACACCCACCTGCGCCGCAGAGCGTGATGCCCTTCGGGGGTCCCGGCGAGATGCTGTTGTAGAGCACGGCCAAGGCGATCAAGGCGACGGCGATCACGACCGTGGATCGTCGGATGGGCAGGCGGCCGTTCACGGGCTGGCGGAGGCTCACGATGAGCCTGGGGCGGGGGTTCAAGGCGTGATGGCCTGGGCCATCTGGACTTGGGGTGACTTGATCTCGGCGTTGCGGAGAGCGGTGGCCACCCGGAGGCGCAGCTCCCGCCCGACTTCGAACTGGCGTCCCGGTTGGGTCCGCACGAACAGGCGAAGCTGGACGTAGCCGACCTGGATGGTCTCGACTCCAGCCACCATCGGATCGCCGATGATGAGGCTTCGCCAACTCTCCTCGGCGGCCATCGAGTTGGACACCTCGTCCACCAGCTTGGTCACCACGTCGAGGTCCTCTTCCACCGGGATGGGGATGTCGAGCACGACCCGTGACCAGTCCTTGGACAGGTTGGTCACCTGGCGCAGAGAGCTGTTGGGCACGATGATGACCTCGCCGGTCTGGCTGCGCAGCTTGGTCACCCGCAGCGTCAGCTCTTCGACCGTGCCCAGGATCCCGGTCAGCTGGCCGGGTGTCGAGAGGCGGACCAGGTCGCCGATGCCGAACTGGCGCTCGGTGAAGAGGAAGAACCCGGCGAGCAGGTCACCGACCACCTGTTGGGCGCCGAAGCCGATGGCCACGCCGGCGACGGTGGCCGGCGCCACCAGGCTGGTCAGGGGCACACCGATCTGCTTGAGGACGAGCAGGCCGATCACGAAGTAGTTGAGCGAGATGGCCGACCACTCGACGGCCTGGCCGACGGCTCGGGACCGCTTGGTGCGCTCAGAGGTCACGCCGCCCGACTCGATGATCGCCTTGACCTCCCGGTCGAGGCTCTGGCGATAGCGAGCGCCGAGCCAGCGCAAGAAGCGGGCGATGAGGACAGCAAGGAGCACGAAGAGCACCCCGGGGAGGAGGCCGTAGTGCAACCAGTGGCCGAGGGGGTCCAGGTTCACCCGACCAGCTTGCCCTCCCCAGCCGGGGTGGTGGCGCCAGGGCAGGGCAGAGCGGCGGTGCTGACAGGTGCTCCGGGCAGCGAGAGCAGGTGATGGATGACCACGTCGGTGATCTCGCTGAGCGCCGCCAGCTGCTCGGCGGTGAGCAGATCGATGAAGTTCCGCCGCACCCCGTCGACATGGTGAGGAGCGGCCCTCTCGATCTCGGCCATGCCCCGCTCGGTGAGCACGGCGAAGGATCCACGGGCGTCGGACGGGCACTCGGCCCGCGTGACCAGGCCCCTGGTCTCCATGCGGGCCACCTGGTGGGAGAGCCGACTCTTGGACCACCGCAGGGCGGTGGCCAGATCGGTCATGCGGATCCGGTGCTCTGGGGTCTCGGAGAGCGAGACGAGCACGACGTAGTCGGCCTCCGACAGGCCATTGTCCTGCCAAAGGTCGCGTCCCATCTGGGCGCGCATCAGGTCGCCGGCGGCCAGCCAGCCCCGCCATGCCCGAGTTTCGAGGGGATCAAGCCAACGGGTCTCTGCCATGCCCCCATGGTAGTGGTTGACACATCAAAGAAACGCGCTAGGGTGTTGGTTGATACATCAACGGTGTGCGGGAGGAGGTCCTTGATGACCGACGCCGCAGCCGCCGACGAGGAGGTTTCCCCCCATGCCCGACACCCTCACCATCCCCGAGCTCGCTGCCGGAACCTGGACCATCGACCCGGCCCACACCGAGGTCGGCTTCAGCGTCCGGCACCTCATGGTCAGCAAGGTCAAGGGGACGTTCAAGACCTTCGAGGGAACCATCACCGTCCCCGAGGACGCATCGGCCGCCGCGGTCGAGGTCAACGTCGACATGGCATCGATCGACACGGGCGAGGAGAACCGGGACAACCACCTGCGCTCCGGCGACTTCTTCTCGACCGATGAGTTCCCCCACATGACCTTCAGCTCGACGTCGGTCAAGAAGGCCGGTAGCGACTATCAGGTAGAGGGAAACCTCACCATCCACGGGGTCACCAAGCAGGCCACCCTCGATGTGGAGTTCAACGGGGTAGGCCCCGACCCCTGGGGTGGCGTCCGGGCCGGCTTCTCCGCCGTCACCGAGATCAGCCGCAAGGAGTTTGGGATCGACATCGACATGCCCCTCGAAGGTGGTGGCGTGGTCGTCGGCGACAAGATCAAGATCCTCCTCGAGGTCGAGGCCATCCGCCAACAGGGCTGAGGCCTGATGGGGGGTCGACCACCTAGCCTGGATCGATGATCGACGCGGCCATGCTGGGATGCTCGACCGGCGAAGCCCGCTGTGCCACGTGGTCACGGGCCGCCGGCCTCGATCCGATCGGGACGACCGGCTCACACCAGGGGTACCTGCTAGCCGACGTGGGTCTGCCGTGGCCGGCGGACATCGGCGTCCTTGAGGAGGTGGTCGCCGCCCACGAGGTGCTGTCAGGCACCGGGATCCGGTTCCAGGCCACGGTGCCGGTCGGCGACCGCCGGGTTGTGCTCTACCGGCGGCCTGCGGCCGCCCCGCATCAGCCACCCGCGGCACCGGACCTGGTCCGGACCGAGACCACCGTGGACCCCCCGGCCGGGGCCGGGGACGAGCACCGCTTGGCGGCCGCCGCCGAGCGCCTGTTGGCGGCACCAGTCACGGTGGGCTCCGGCCAGAGGCGGGAGGTCCTGGTCTGCACCCACGGTCGCCGCGACGTCTGCTGCGGTGCCCGGGGGTCGCGCCTGCACCAGGAGCTGGTCGCCGGGCCCGATCTGCTCGGCGCCCCCGTTGACATCCGCCGCACCAGCCACACCGGCGGTCACCGCTTCGCCCCGACTGCCATCATCCTGCCGGAGGCGACCGCGTGGGCCTATGCCGACGTCGATCTGCTCCGAGCCGTCGTGACCCGCACCGGCCCGGTCACGGCCGTTCTCGGTCATTACCGGGGTTGGGCCGGGCTGGGCTCGCCCCGCCTGCAGGCACTCGAGCGTGCGGTGGTGGCCAAGGTCGGGTGGGACCTCTTCGACCGCCCGCGATGGGGGGAGGAACACGACCGCATCGCCCGCCTCCACGTCGGAGGTGACACCCGGGCGGCGGTCTGGGAGGCGACGGTGGCCGCAGGGCGGCGGGTGCCCCGGCCGGAGTGCGGGGAGGCGGTGTCGGCTACCGGCAAGGCGGACACCGAGTTGGTGGTCAACGACCTGCGGCGGGTGACCTGATCGAGGCGGACAGCATGACGCCTGGGAATGTCCCGGCCCAGGCCGTACGCTCAGGGGCCTGTGAGGCAGACGAGATGAGGTACCGACGCATGGTCCATGAGCCAGCAGGAGCCGAGCACGATCAGCGTGCCGGTGTAGGGC